>VMSV01000232.1 GCA_013791935.1 Desulfobacteraceae bacterium
AATGAGATGGGCTGCCACCGGCGATGTAATGGCAATAAAAACAATGGTTGCGACGGCCCTGCTTGCAATCCCCAATTCGTTGAAGTGTAATGCCACACCCAGAAGGGAAAGACCGATACCCAGCGTTGAAGCTTTGGCAGCGGCGGAAACCCGCATGTACAAATCCGGTAATCTCAGAATGTCGATGGCCGCAACCAGAATAAAAAAAGCGCCGGCAACCATTAAAAAAACGGTTAAATATTGGATGGAGACCTCTATCATTTCGCAATTATGCCTTTCGTCTCAAATAATAGGCAAAGGCCAGGGTAGCCAAAAAGGCCATCAAGGCAACCACACTGGTCACATCCAGAAATATGCTCTGATCCGTTGAAACAGCGTAAACAACGATGAACCCCATGCCACTGATGGTCATCACATCAAAGGCCACCACACGATCAGCCAGGCTCGGGCCTAGAACCAGCCGGATAAATGCCAGTAAAAAGGCGAGACTCAACATGGACAGGGTCACAACATATACAGGCGTAAATTCCATCAGCGCATCACCTCCATCAATCTTTTTTCAAGTTCCTGTTTTATATTTTTCTTAAACCCATCCACATCGTCAATGAACATGGCGTGCACAAAGAGATATTTTCGATCTTCGGAGATGTCCAGGCTTAAGGTTCCCGGTGTCAATGTGATTAAATTGGCCAAAACAGTGATTTCAAGATCTGTTCGTGCGTTAAGGGGAATGGCGACAATCCCTGGTTTCATCTTTTGGCGGGGGGTTAACACTTCAAACATAACTCGGAAATTGGCCTTGACGACTTCCAGAACAAAAAACAAAGCAAATCGAACCACCAGGGGTATTTTCCTGAAATAATCGGAGGATTTTTTTCCCCGTTCAACCCATCCAAGGATCAAATACCCCATGAGAAAACCAATGATGAAATTCACCGGAGTAAATTCCCCGGTGAGCCCTACCCAGGCCATGGAAAGCATCAGGTTGATGATAAAATAATTCACAAGCCCCCTCTTCCCAGCACCACCCGGACATACTCCGAGGGATTCATCAACTGTTCTGCGGCTGCCTGGAAACAATTGAAAAATCCCTCGGGAAATATCCCGATAAAAATATTGAGCCCGGAAAGAAGAATGATGGGAAGCATCATGATAACAACCTCCCGGTTTTGGATCATCATCGGCTCTCCATGTTGAAGGTGCCCGGTTCCGGGTGGATCTTTCCAGAAGGCTTCGTTCCAAATGATGACCATGGAGTAAAGGGTAAGCAGGCTGACCAGAAGGGCTGCCCCAACCATGGCATATCGGGCTTCCAGAATGCCGGCTTTGATGAGAATGAGCTTTGCCCAGAAACCCGATAACGGTGGAACCCCGGCCAGGGCCAATGCGGAAATCAGGAACAGAAAAGAGAAAAGAGGAAAATCCCGGTAAATCCCTCCCAGTGGTTTAAGTTCATAGGAGCCTTTCATAAGACGGACCAGCCCGCTGATTAAGAACAGGTTGGTAATGGTGATCATATGATGCATGAAATAAAAGATGGCACCGGTAATGGATAAAAGCGTGTACAGGCCAAGACCCATGACCATATAACCCACGTGGCTCACAAGGTTGAAGGACAAGATCCTGCGAAATTCCATCTTGGATACAGCACCCAAAGCACCTGCAACCATGGTAAGCCCGGCACAGCTTAAAACCATCGTTTGCGTTTGTTCAAGTTCTTTAACAAATATCAGGGTAAATGCCCGGATCATTGCATACACACCAACCTTGGTCAGCAAGCCTGCAAAAATGGCAGACACCGGGGCCGGGGGCGTGTGGTAGGATTCCGGCAGCCAGAAAAACAAGGGAAAAACCGCAGCTTTAATGCCAAAGGCCAGGAAAAACAACATGGAAACCGCCTGGATCAATCCTGAGGAAGGGCCGGATTTCAGAAAGAGAGAAATTTCGGCCATATTCAAGGATCCCGTGATCCCGTATAAAAGGGCAATCCCGGTCAAAAACAGGGCGGAAGACATGAGGTTCAAGGTCACGTACTTCACAGCCCCTTCAATCTGCTTCTTACCCCCCCCAAGCTCAAGCAAGACAAAAGAGGCCATGAGCATGACTTCAAACCAGACATAGAGGTTGAAAAGATCTCCGGTGAGAAAAGCCCCGCAGACGCCCATCAACAGTATATTCAGCAACGGATAATATCCGAAGGCTTCCCGCTTGCGGTCAATGGCGGCCATGGAATACACCATCACAGCCAAGCCAACGATACCCGCCAGGATCACCAGGATGGCACTCAACAAATCACAAACCAGTATGATGCCAAAGGGGGCAGGCCAACTCCCCATCCGGGTGGACTGAATGCCTGAAACCCGAACCCATGAAAACAGGATAAGCGATACCAATAGCAAGGCGGCTGATCCAATGACGCTGATGATCCTTTGAAGCCCAATGTTTTTCCAGGCCAGCAAACCGACAATGCCGGTTAGAAAGGGAATCAGGATGGGAAGAACCAGCAGATTGTCATTCATCATGGGTTACGTTTCCGTGGATTGCAGGGCATCCAGATCATCGGTTTGAGTGGTCTGGTAAACGCTTCTGATCAGAACAACGGCAAAGGCCTGAACGGCAAAGCCTATAACAATGGCTGTGAGAATCAAGGCTTGTGGCACGGGGTCTGCTGTCAACCCCACAAGGTTGGTCATGCCTTCCGGAATAACGGCCGGGCGACCCCTGACGAGCTTTCCCATGAGAAAGATCAGCAGATTCGCTCCATGACTGAGCAGGGCCAAGCCTATAATGAGTTTAATAATACTTCGGCGCATCATCATATAGAGCCCGCCGGCATAAAGAAAACCCGTTGCAATGGCCATTAATAGTTCCATTCAGTCCTCCTCCAGTGAAAAGAGAATTGTGAGAGAAACCCCGATGACCACCAGGTAAACCCCGGTATCAAACAACAGAGGAGTTCCTGCTTTCCCGATAACCGGAAGGGGGTAATCGCTCCAAAGGGCGGTTAAAAAAGGTTTGCCCGCAAAAATGCCAATGCACCCGCTGATCAGAACCAGAAGAAGGCCCGTGCCCGCGAGGTTCATGGGATTAAAATAGAGTATTTTTATCGCTTCTTTTACACCGTTTGCAATGCTGTAAAGGGCAAAGGCCGCAGACGCCACAAGCCCCCCCACAAACCCCCCACCAGGAACATTATGGCCGTAAACCAGCAGGTAGATGGACAGCATCAACAACAACGGGAGCAAGTACCGGCTGGAGGTGGACAGTATGATGGATTTCATTTAAGTCTCCTTTTCCAGCTTGTTATGGTTCGTCTTCAGCTTTAAGAGGGAGAAAACCCCGATGGCGGCCACCACCAGCACGGTCACCTCTCCCATGGTGTCAAGACCTCGGAAATCAACCAGAATCACATTCACGATGTTGCGGCCTTTGGCCAAAAGGAATGAATTCTCGTTGAAATAGGCAGACAATCTCGAGCCCTTGGAAACGCCAAGGGTCAATATAATCAAACCGGTGACCAGTCCTCCGGTGGCCAGGGCCGGAATGCCGTCACGTAAGCGTTCCATGGGGGTGGAAAACCTGCCGTACCGGGGAAGCTTTTTGATCACAATCACCAAAAGGATCAGGGTGAGGGTGTCCACGGCAAACTGGGTCATGGCCACATCAGGCGCTCCGAATATAATATAAAACAATACAACGCTATAGCCTAAAACGCCCAGGGAAATAATGGCCATAAGTCTGGAGCGGGCACCCACGGCAAGAAAGGTAGCGGCCATGATGATCAAAGCAAGGATTCCTTCATGGAATCGAATATCTCTCAAGTTAAAGGGTGGTAGGGTTGTCTGAATTCCCCGAAGGGAAAACCCGATCATAACCACCGTGGTCAAAACAATGATCAAAATGTATAGATGTAGATGCCCGTTTTGCAGCAATCGAGTGGAAAGACCTGCAAAGGCATGTATCCCTTTGATCAGGGACCGGTAAATGGATGAAGGCGTGAACGGCCACCGGGATAATCTTTGGGGTATAAGGCTTAAGAGCTTTTTGCGCCATAAAAAAAGGGCAACACCACAGAAGAAGGTGATGATGCTAAGAAGCAATTGCATGGTAAAACCATGCATGAGAGCCAGATTCACTTCCACCGGCATTTGCATGACAGCAGCTACCGCAGGTGCAACCCACAGGACTCCAGCCATTCCGGGAAACAGCCCAATGGCGATGCCCAGACCGGCCAGGATCAAGGGGCCAAACCACATATCCCGGGCAGGATCATGAACGGGTTTTAAAAACGTCCGTTGGGTTCCGACAAAAGGTGCCATACCCACCATGACCGAGGAGACCACCAGCAGGGCGTTGGTGCTCAGGGCCACTCCGGTGAGCAACCATGCGGCTACCGGCGCTCCCAATGTAGCACCATACAATAGTTCCTTGCCTATGAACCCGAAAAGCGGCGGCAATCCGGCCATGGACAGTCCGGCCAGAACCGCCGCGCAGGCGGTGATCGGCATCATCCTGCCAAGTCCTGAAAGACTTTCCACATTTCGGGTTCCGGTTTCATGGTCCACAATCCCTGCCATGAGAAAAAGCGCTGCCTTGTAAAGGGCATGAATCATGATATAGGCCATGGCCGCTTCCACAGCAGCATGGGTTCCGGTTCCCAGAAGAAAAACTAGAGTTCCCAAGACCGATACGGTGGAATAGGCCAGGATTTTCTTTAAATCGGTTTGCTTAAGAGCCATGATGGCGCCCAATAGCATGGTGACGGCGCCAATAAAGACCAGAACCGACTGCCACAAAACCGTATTTCCAAGAATGGGGCTCATTCTTGCCAGAAGATAAATGCCTGCCTTGACCATGGTGGCGGAGTGAAGATAGGTGCTAACCGGCGCAGGGGCCTCCATGGCATCGGGAAGCCAGAAATGAAAGGGGAACTGGGCGGATTTTGTAAAAGCCGCAAGAGCGATCAGGAAAAAAACAACCGGGTAGTAAGCATGTTTTCTAAGAACTTCCCCCTGGCTGAGTAATTCTGAAAGTTCGTAACTGCCGCAGAGCATTCCCAGAAGCAGGCCTCCTATCAGAAGGGAAAGGCCCCCAAGTCCCGTAATCATTAGCGCTTGCCAAGCCGCCTTTCGAGCGGGTTCCAATTCATGATGGAATCCGATGAGCAGATAAGAGCTCACACTTGTCAGTTCCCAGAACATGAACAGGGTGATGATATTATCGGAAAGCACCAGCCCCAGCATGGAGCCCATGAAAAACAGAAAAAATCCATAGAATCTTCCGGTATGGGGCGCATCACCAAAATAGGGCCCGGAGTAGATGAGAACCAGACAGCCCACAAAGGTGATCACACAAGCAAAAAGAAGGCTTAAACCATCCAGATAAAAAGAAAGGTTTATCTCCAATCCTGAAACCCAGGCATGGGAAAAAACGAGAGGACCTTGTTCGGCCAACACCGGAACCCATGAAAGAAAGTACAAGAACAGGGCCAGGGGGATCAGCGCAAAAACACGGCTGGCCTGATGAGGAGTCCTTTTATGAATCCACGGCGCTGCACCCGATCCGACAAATACGGTCAAAAGGGCTAAAAGCATATTTTCCCTTTGATTCTTTAAAGTCGATAAATTCTTGTGGCCGTACCGCTGAACAGGGCGGTTTTTTCGTCTTCTGAATAATTCGCAACCATTTTTTTCAAGCCGTTCCAGAGCACGGCATAGGAAAGGGATCGTTTGTCCACGGGAAAATTGCTTTCAAACATGCACCGTTCGGGCCCGAAGCATTCCAGGGTATGCAGATAATACCGTTTCTGGGCATAAACGAATTCATCGGAGGTGGGGGGCATATGTCTTCGATCCCATCCGAATCCGTTGTCCGGCATGGCAAGCCCTCCCAATTTGGCGATGACATTTTCACATTTTGCGATTTCAGCAATGTCTTTTTTCCACTGAAGGAAAATTTCTTCCCGTTTTCCTGCATACCGGCCCACCCCCAGAGGGGTTCCGAAATGGTCCAGGATCATCACCGTATCTGGAACTGCTTGGGCCAGGGCCAGGAAATCCCGGTTCTGGTGGTGGTAATGCCAGGTGTCGTAGGTCAACCCTTTTCGACCCAGGACTTTCATGCCTTCCTGAAAGTCCTTTCTTAAATAAAGGCCTTTTTCCGACCTGCCGGGAATGGACAGTGCCACCGGATCTTCATCAGAAGCCCCGGCATGCCGAATGCCTTTGAACAAGTTACCTGCCACGCCTGTATGAGCATCCAGTACTTCTTCCAGGGTGTCACCGCGGGTAAGGTCGGCCTTGGCCACAATCCCTGAAATCCGGGCTTGGTCGGAATTTCCTTTGGCACTTTCCTCAGCGATATTGTTTACAAATTCCGTTTCTCCAAGAACCTGAAGATGTTCGGGGCCGTCTTCCCGGTAGTTCGCCCGGCACTCGATGAATACGGTTTTGATGATCTTGTGTCCGCTGCCCGTATCCTTCCAGAGGTCTTCGAGAACGTACGTGTCCCCCGTGGGCCTTTTCCATAGATGATGGTGGGGATCCACAATCACCCGCTCAGGATCTATGATCTCTTCAACAACCTGGTTGTGCCATTCTTCGGTTCCGGGAATGATTTGGTTCATGATTTTCTCCGTGATTGTGGGTGAATATAATGGACAGCATCCTTTGCCGGGATGACTGAAGACTTATCACTTGTCCATAAACTCTTGATTCAAAAGCGGCTTGATCTGGGTGATCAAACGGACAAGATCGTTTTAGGGATGCCTTCCACATAACTAAGAGCAAGCTTTGCCGCTTCCAAAATATCCAGAAGACATGCCTGGTCACGATCCATAAACAACCTCTGCTGCATCGAGAATCGCTTTTTTTCGAATATAATTTCTACTCATTTCAATGGCCCTTCGACTCACCAAATCGATCTTCCGTCCAAGGATACCCTCAAGCTCTTTCTGCATTCTGACCATGTCAAACAACGTATGAGCAGCCTTGGGATTAAAGCGGACCAATACATCCACATCGCTATCCGGCCTGAACCCGTCATGCAGCACGGAACCAAAAAAAGCCAGCCCATCAATCCTCCAACGCTGGCAAAACTCAGCCACCTGATCCTGTGGAATGTCAATCCCTGCTTTCATGTATCTTAACCCTTGAATTTTAAGAAACGTTTTTGCTGATACTTTATCTTTAATTTTCTGAGGGTTCAATAATATTCACAAACATTAACCCTTATCCAACCCTCTCCCGTGAAGGGAGAGGGAGTTTAAAGGCCTTTAAATTCTATCTTTACTTCATCAAGGATTCTGCATCTCGCAAGCCATGATGGTCTGCTTGCAGAGAACCCAAGTGGTGACCGAACCCACCCCGGCAGGAACCGGAGAAATCTTGGCAACCACGGGTTCCACTTCGGCAAAATCCACATCCCCACAGTATTTGCCGGGGTTGTCCGGATCGGCATTGATGCCCACGTCGATGACGATCTGGCCGGGCTTTACGAAATTTCCTTTGATCATCTTGGCTTTTCCCACGGCGGCGATGAGGAGATCCGCGTTTTGGCAGACTTCAGGCAAATTCTCGGTTCTGGAATGGCAGATGGTCACGGTTCCGTGCTCCCTCAGAAGCAGCATGGCCAGGGGTTTTCCAACCACCAGGGAACGGCCCACCACAACGCATTTTTTCCCCTTGATGGGGATATTGAAGTGATGGATCATATCCATGCAGGCCGTGGGGGTGCAAGGGGGAAATCCGGTGGGGTCATCGGTGAAAACTTTGGCGGCACCCCCCACTGTGAGGCAATCCACATCTTTTTCAACCGGAATCAGAGTTCTGATTATTTTTTCATTAAGATGTTTGGGCAAAGGGGCGAACATGAGAATCCCGTTTACATCCTTTTTCTTTCCCACCTCAATCACGGCTTTTTCAAATTCCGCTTGTTCAATGTTTTCCGGATATTCAAAAACCTCTGAATCCATGCCGATGGAAGCACTGGTTTTTTTTGCACCCCCTTCGTAAAACAGGTCATCCGGGCGTTGACCCACACGAATGATGCCTAGCTTGGGAACAATCCCCTTGCCCTTGAGGGCCTCCACTTTTTTGATCAATTCTTCCTTCATGGCATCCGCCACGGGTTTTCCTTTTAACAATTCCGCCATTGGTAACTCTCCTTATTTTTTCAATTTTGATATGACGAGTGCCAGGGTGTCGTCGGCCATTTTCGATCCGGTGGCAATCAGTTCTTCCATTTCCTTGCGGGTTGCGGAAACAAAGACCTGATCCTTGATGGTGTTCAGGTTGATGATCACATTGAGGCTTCCGGCAATCAGGGCGCTTTTCAAAAATACCACGCCACAACCCACATCGGAGATGGCGATCATGGTGCCGATTTCTCCCATCCTGGCGTGAATTTTGATGCCTTCAAAGCAAGCCCGCATGATGTCCATGGGAACCCCGCAGGCTGCTATGCAGCATTTTTCCATGGTTTCTTCCTTGAATTTCACTTCTTCAGGCGTGTTTTTCGGAAGCCCGTAGGCTTTTGACAGGGGCTCGAATACTTCCGCATCCTGGTCCACCAGCTCTTTAAGCTTCAGGATGACATTGTCCCCTTTGACAATAAGGTCTTTCACTTCTCCTTCCACATCCGCATATTTCTTTTTTCCCACGGTAAGGTTTCCCACCATATTGGAAAGGGCCATACCAATGGCGCCTCCCATGGCAGCAGCTCCACCACCTCCGGGAACCGGTGCTTTTGATGCCAATACTTCAATGAATGCCGAACAGGTCGAATCTAACATGGTCATTTTTCTTCTCCTCTCTAATTAATAGTATCCTTCGTGTGTAACTTTTCCTCTGAACAAGTAATAACTATAGGCCACATAGCCCAAAACCACAGGCAGCATGATCCCGGTTCCCACCAGAAGCAAGGACAGGGATTCCGGAACCGCCGCCGCCTGTTGATAAGTAATTTCAAATGGAATGAGCCAAGGCCAGAGGCTGATGCCAAGACCCAGGTAGGCGGTGGTAAACACCCCGAGGCTAAGAACAAAAGGCCTGGTTTCGAACCCCTTATAAAGGTCCTTCCAAATCATAATAAAAAAGATCAGGGTCACGCAAGGAATGGGAAAAAGCAGGAATACATTGGGAAGGCTGAACCACAACTTCCTGATTTCCGGATTCATGACCGGCATGCTAATGCTCACCATCACCAGGAAAAGCCCAACGTAACCCAGGACGTAGCCTGCAGATTTTCGCGCCCATTCTTGAGTGGTCCCTTCGGTTTTCATCACCACCCAGGTGGCTCCCAGAAGGGCATAACCGAATATCATGGCGATTCCGGTCATAACGCTATAAGCGTTAAGCCAATCATACGGGCCTCCTGAAAAACTCCTTCCCGTAACGGGAATGCCCTGAACAAACGTACCCAACACCATGCCCTGCATGAAGGTGGCTCCCAGGGACCCGAAATGGAAGGCATAATCCCAAATTTTTTTTGATTTATCCGCCTTGAATCGGAATTCAAAGGCCACCCCTCGAAAGATCAACCCCAAAAGCATAAGGATTATGGGAATGTAAAGGGCCGGCATGATCACCGAATAGGCCAGGGGAAAGGCAGCAAAAAGTCCTCCCCCTCCCAGCACCAGCCAAGTTTCGTTTCCGTCCCAGAAAGGGGCGATGGAATTCATCAAACGGTCCCGGCATTGATCGGATGGCGCAAAAGGGAAAAGTATCCCCACACCCAGGTCGAACCCGTCGAGAAGGACGTAGAGAAAAATGGCCACGGCTATGAGCCCATACCAAATCAGGGGCAAATTTAAAATATTTTCAAAGCTAAACATTCCGGCCTTCTTTCTCCGGGAGAATTTCGGTCATAATGGGTGGTTTCTTCATCCCGTAGGACCCGTAAGCCTCCTCCTGAATATCCGGCCCCTTTGCAATGAGTTTCAGGATAAAATAACTTCCTGCGCCGAAAATAAACCCATAGACCAGAATAAAGGCGGTAAGGGTCAGGGCTATGGAGGATCCCGGAACCGGGGATATGGCCTCCGAGGTCCGCATGAAACCATAGACCACCCAGGGCTGCCTTCCCACTTCCGTGACAAACCAGCCGGAAAGCACGCAGATGAAACCGGCCGGGGTGAGGGCCATGCAGAGAATTTGAAACCATTTTGTATCAAACAGATGTTTTTTCCAGTACAGAAAAAGCCCGAAGAAACCGGTTGCGATCATCAACATTCCCAAGCCCACCATCACCCTGAAGGACCAGAACACCATGGCCGCCGGGGGTCTCTCATCTTTCGGCCAGGCTTTCAGCCCCGCCACTTCTCCGTTAAAATCATGGGTCAGAATCAAGCTGGAGAGTTTTGGAATTTCCACTGCATACCGTGTGATTTCCTCTTTCATGTCCGGCCATCCGAAAACAAGCAATGGAGCTCCCCGGGTGGTTTCCCATAGACCCTCCATGGCCGCCACTTTTGCCGGTTGATGTTTAAAGGTGTTCAGACCGTGCAAATCCCCGAAGAGAAGTTGCGCGGGAGCGACAAAAATAGCCATGATCATGGCCATGCCCAACATGATCCGGGCATGCTTCACATGAAGCTTTCGCCAGAGGTAGAAGGCACCAACCCCCCCCACCACAAAAGCCGTGGTAAGATAAGCGGCCGTGACCATGTGGACCATGCGGTATGGGAAGGAGGGATTGAAAATAATCCGAAGCCAGTTTTCAGGATAAAAAATCCCATCTGCACCCATTCTGAATCCTGCCGGGGTTTGCATCCAGCTGTCTGCGGATAAAATCCAGAAAGCGGAGATGAGGGTCCCGGTGGCCACTATGAGCGTAGCTGCAAAATGAATCTTCGGGCCTACCCGGTTCCAGCCAAATAGCATAATGCCTAAAAAAGATGCCTCCAGGAAAAAAGCCGTAAGCACTTCATGGCCCAGCAGAGGCCCGAGAATATTGCCCACCCGGTCTGAAAAAACAGACCAGTTGGTTCCGAACTGAAAGGACATCACAATTCCTGAGACCACCCCCATCCCAAAGGTGACGGCAAATATCTTAACCCACATGCGATAGATTTCAGCATAAACCGGGTTTTTGGTTCTTAGCCACCGCCATTCCAATACCGCAAGCCAGCTGGCCAGGCCGATGGTAAAGGAAGGAAACACGATATGAAAGGAAATGGTAAACGCGAACTGAAGGCGAGCCAGCCATAGGGCATCCAGGTTGTCTATCATACACTGCCTCAAGTTGATCGGTTATGATTTCTCTTTTTAAACGTAATTTCTGCAAGTTCAAACGGATAAAATAATATTGGTTTGTATATTGAAAGACAGGCCATGGAACTCTATATTGTGCACAAACCTATAACGGCTTTAAAAAAAATTCAAGCTCTGGTTGACCCCAGGTCGGAAAAAACAAAACCGGCGCTTCCCCTCACAAGAAGCACCGGTTTCGACTTGGCGTTTTTGCTGTTTTAATCTTTTAAAAACAAAGCTTCTTTTTATCTCAAAAGAAGCGACTGAATGTAGCAGCCCCCTCCCGAAGCACCACCGGCCGCTTCGGCATCATCGTCGACGGGGTCATCATCGTCATCATCCCCTCCACTGGTCTCATTCCACCCTGCCAGCGTGGCAAACATCCACCAGACAGCTCTTCCTTTAAGAACACAGTTGATGGTTTCACCGCTGGCGGCACTTCCGGAATG
>VMSV01000089.1 GCA_013791935.1 Desulfobacteraceae bacterium
TCGGCGTGCAGCGCACCGGTGGTCAGAAGAAATTCATAGATTTGCTCCGGATAGGGCGGGCGAATCTCGTTGTAATTGTTCGGGTCAGCCCCGAAGAGCCCTCGGCCTTCTTTCCTGTCGATGATTTCGGGCATGCTTTGCCCACCCCTCCCGCAAACGCCCTCAAAAAACAATGGCGCTGATATTTTAAAATTGTATTTTGTATCTTCAAAGGTAAGGGGCGCTTTCGTATGGAAAGGTTTGAAAGTGGAGCAAAGAGAAAGACTCCCCGTAGGAAATCGTGACCCCCGGGGAATATCAAACCCCGATGGGGTTCAGCGCCCTGTTGTCCTTCTATTCGTATCTCAATATGTACAATTGGTCCGACCGCTTCATAAATGCCTTTGCCAGTTCATCTCCCGCATACGTAATTTGGCCCAGTGGCGAAATAATGTCCAGACGAACAAGAGCGATTTCAGAGGAACGCTCCTTGTTATAACCCAAGTAAATGGGGTTTTGAGCGACCAAAACAGCGTGTTTGGGGGGTATCGTTATTTCGACAATTCCATTGCCTTCATCATAGGAACGATTTGCATCGGGTATTACATTCCAGTTCGGTCCCCTGGAACCAAGTTTGGTTGACTCAACTACTTTCGGCGGAACATACCAATATTTTGTCCCCCGAGAGCGCAGAGAGTATCGAATGCGGATCTCCAGATCAGAATTGTTCAGAACAACAAAAGAGGTCATCCAAGAACAGCCTGAGACGAAGAAGGCAATAATAAACGATAGAATGATAACATTTTTCTTCATGGTATTCCTCTGTTTTAGAGTTTCAGGTGTCAGATCCATAGTGATTAAAATACAATTAACCACTATTCAATCTGACACCGATCCCTGCCCTTCACCCTTAAATGCCTTGCAGATGAAACCCTCAAACGCGTGCAAGATTCAGTTATAAAAAATATGAACCGCTCAATGTTTTGTCTTTTGCCCTCTTCCGACGCGAGCGAATCGTCAATAATAATCCAATAATGAGTAAAAACGTTAGCCCTGAGTTATAAAATGCCCGATGTTTTTCGAATAAAAATAACACATAATACGATACGGTCATCCCGAAATAGAAAATGACCAAAGAGATACTGATGGCAGCAGCCAAAACTAAGCCAAAATGTGTTTTCTTCATATCAATCCCTGCCTTTTTCCCGCCAAAAACAAAGCTATTGCCCATAAATGAGGCTAAATTTTAAAAGCATACCTCTTGTTTTCAATCTGTTAACTTGGTCCGACCCCGGAGCCACTGGTGAAAGGACTTGCAAACTCTGCAAAACGTAGAGTAGAAAATCATAGACATTCTTGAATTTCTGTCAACGTGTTGAGTTATTTACTTATTTATGGACGTTTCCCAACTTCTACAGAGTGGAGACTGTCAATAATTAATAATTAAGATGCGACCCTGTTCTGTCCTTCGACCCTCGACCCTGTTTTTTCATTCAACTCTATAGCTTTCTTTTAATTCGTATTTTACCCAATTTTATTAAAATAAAGATTGAAACAATACTACTACAAACAACACTATAGAAATATAAATCATAAAGTTTCGTCACATAGTTGGGATTAATAATAAAGTGTCGTAATACCTCAATTGGCATAATAAAAATAATATAGATAGAAGTGATTGCAAGTATGACTCTGAATCCCCCTTCCTTTATTTTAAACCAATTATTTTCTGTCTTTTTTAATGTCAAATATTCCTGAAATTTCCTTAAAAGGATTAAATAAAAACCTATCAATATTACAATGATTATCACATAAACAAATACAAGATATTGCATTAAATTCGTTGAAATCTCGCTCATAAGTCTTTCTCTATATTATCATTTGGGATTATAGGGTACCATATTGGGGCCAGGGCTTGTTATATAGTTTAATCCCATTGAAACTCCACCAGATAAGCTACCGCCCACAAGTGCTGCATTAATTGCTGATGCTCCGCCTTTGAGAGCAGCCGCGCCTGCACCACCTCCCAGTGCTCCAGACAAACCACTAATTGTCTTCTGGTGTCAGATCTTGAATAGTGAATAAAATGCAATTATTCACTATTCGAGATCTGAGACCGATTCCCCTGAGTCACTTACGGGGCTCAATCCCTTCTTGAGGAAACCTTCAGGTGAATCTACCAGGATGCCATGGCTTATTTCATAGGAAGCATCAACCGGGGCTATGAGAAACGCCATTTCCGGTTGAAGGGACTCTTTTAGCTCATAAAACCCCCGGGAGGGTTTGGGTGCTTTCGACAGTTTGAACTCAAAAATCCAACGACGATTTCCCCTTTCCAGGATAAGATCTATTTCCGCTCCATTAGACGTCCGCAAAAAAGAAGGCCGCCAATATGGATACATGGCAATAATATTTTCCATGGCAAAACTCTCCCAGGATGCCCCTGAAACAGGATTGGTTAACAGATGATCATAATCCTCGATGTCAAGGAGGCAATGTAAAATTCCGGTATCCCTTAGATACACTTTCGGAGATTTGATCAATCGCTTTTTGAGGTTTTTCTCGGCAGGTTCCAACAACCGAATCATGTATGTTTGTTCAAGAAGAAAAAGGTATTTCTTAAGGGTGGGAATGGAGAGGTCTGCTGCGCCAGCGAGTTTGCTGTAATTTATTAATTGCCCATGATAATGCGAAAGCAGTATCCATAAGCGTTCAATAACCGGAATGGGAATGTTGAATCCCAAATTGGGGATGTCTCTTTCCATGAATGTTCGAATAAAATCATGTCGCCATGCAAAACTATCCTCGTCATCTACGGCCAACACGCTATCGGGAAAGCCACCACGCAGCCAAAGGTTTTTCCAGTTTGTTTTATTTCGGACCTCACTTAGTAAAAAAGGTGTGAGGTCAATGTAGGCAATGCGTCCGGCCAAAGATTCGGTTGATTGCCTTATAAGATCTCGTGATGCAGAGCCCAGGATTAAGAAGCGTCCCGGTCTTCTTTCCTTATCGATTTCCGAACGGAGTATGGAAAAAAATTCCGGGAGCTGCTGGATTTCATCCAGACAAATGAGTTTGTCACGATGATGATCAAAATAAAGTTCGGGTTCTATAAGCTTATTTCGGGCTGCTCTATCCTGTAAATCCAGGTAGTCTGAAGGCCTACTTTTAAGAAAGGCCTTTGCCAACGTTGATTTTCCGCATTGGCGAGGGCCAAGTATGGCAACAGCCGGAGACCGATTTAATGCTTTTTCTAAATCCTTTTCAGTAATTCTTGAAATGTATTCATGCATATTGATAATATGTGTTAGTGATTTACATGGATAATATGACCCATTTCCCAAGATGTCAAGAAAAGAATAGGCTTTGCATTAGATTGATTAGGGTCGGTTTGGTTGGTTGGTTGTGCGGACATGAGCCTTGCCCGTCTTTACCAGAAGGTAGAAATGATTGGACATCAAGGCGAAGGCATAGCAGGGGGTTCCGGTCTCCAACAAAATGGCACCCAGCCAATTCACAAAATTATTCCGATCCTTTTTATCCCTGAAGAGCTTGCTCAGTTCGATGCCCCGACAAATTTTGTGATGCAGCGCTCCCAGTGTGCCTATTCGCGATTGCCTTGGCATGATCTTTCATAATATATCTTTGAAAGAATAGAACCGCCTATTTTCATGGGCGACCCGGTGTCCCTCCCTTGATGTAATCGCATAATTAAGGATGCATAAAACAAATTGTTTTTTGGCTTCAAGTAGCCACCACAGCCATCTTCTACGATCAGGCACGGCTTTTTGCGCTCCGCTGAAAAAGAAAGTCGCCATTGGGGGCGGACCAAGCGAAGAACCTGAAATATGGTTAAAACATTAATAACCTTCCCCTCAATACCTCTTAAGCATATCTTTTCGGCTGTAAAAACATGCATGTAAGGGAGAATGGAAGGACGGTAATGCCCTCAATATAAAGAGTCTCTGTTCCGCCATAAAAAAGGGATTTGTGGTCTAACCTTCTATTGTGGATGATATTTTTATGACCAGGGGGGTCTGCTTTCAGTTTGTTGACTGGGACCACATAGAACTCCTTGATGACCCGGGTGGAAATCGCCGGATGTGAAATCGTAAATTTCCCAAACCCCAACGGCATGGCTTTTTTCGGAATTGAATGCAAAATTGCTTGACACCCGGAAATGGACTGTGCTAAGCAAAAACCCAAATTTAATCGAAACAGGAAACCCCATGTTCGCAAACATTTCAGGCAGACTTTATTATTGGTACTTTTATTATACCACCCGTCTGCCTGTGGCTTGCTGAACCAACACACACTAAACAAAGCAATCAAAGCCGTGGGCAGACAAAGCCCGCGGCTTTTTCAGTTTTAAAGGGCCGCGGGAAAAAAGTCCGGACTTTTTTGCGATTCCAAAAAGGAGAAGATCATGACGATTGTAGGAAAAAAGATTCGAATGGAGCGTATTCTCAACCGGGACACCGGCAGAACCATCATCGTTCCCATGGACCACGGCATGTCCGTGGGACCCATTGCCGGAGTGATTGACATGAAAGAAGCCATCCGGAAGGTGGCGGAAGGTGGAGCCAATGCCATTGTGGAGCACAAGGGGTTGGTGGGGGAAGGCCACCGGGGCAAGGGTAAAGACATCGGCCTGATCATTCACCTGTCCGCATCCACCAGTCTGGCCATCTTTCCCCATGCGAAAACCCTGGTGTGTTCCGTGGAGGAAGCCATGAAGCTGGGGGCGGACGCAGTGTCCATCCATGTAAATCTGGGAGACGGCCAGGAAAGAGAAATGCTGCGGGATTTCGGCAAGGTGAGTTACGAAGCCAGGACCTGGGGCATGCCCCTTCTGGCCATGATCTATCCCCGCGGGGAGAAGATCAAGGATGAATATGATGTGAAAGTAATCAAGCATGCCGCACGGGTGGGCAGTGAAATGGGAGCGGACATCGTGAAAGTATCCTACACGGGCAGCGCCGAATCCTTCCATGAGGTGGTTCAGGGCTGCACGGTTCCGGTGGTCATTGCCGGCGGAGAGAAGATGGAGTCGGACCGGGAAATCCTCCATATGGTCAAAGGAAGCATCGATGCTGGCGGGGCCGGCGTTTCCATCGGCCGGAACGTGTTCCAGCATGATGATCCGTCCAAAATGGTTCGGGCCATATCCGCCATCGTCAATGACGGAAAGAGTGTGGATGAAGCCCTGGAAATCCTTAAATAGTATGGACATTAAATAAACCTTTATGGAACATCTTTTTTATACCTTTATTAAGGGAGAACTTTTGAGATGAGAAAAATATGGGTGAAAGTGGACCCCTGGGACAAGGACCTGGTCACCACAGCCTTGGAGGGCGGAGTGGACGGCATCATGGTTCCCGACGGACATGCCGCAAAAGTCAAGGAACTGGGAAGAGTTGAGGTCATCGCCGATGACGGGGATCTGGTCCCTGGAAAAGACGTGATCCTCTTTGAAATCAAAAGCGGGGAAGATGAAGAGGAAATCCTTAAAATCTCCAAGACCAAAAAAGTGATCCTCCAAACCACGGACTGGACCATCATCCCTCTGGAAAACCTCATTGCAAAAGGGGCCGAGGTGATCGCCCAGGTGAAGAATATGGAGGAGGCCATGATTGCCTTCGGGATTCTGGAAAAAGGAGTGAAACAAATTCTTTTCCATACCACGGATGCCCTGGAACTGAAAAAAGCCCTCTCAGCCTTGGCGGCCCTGGAAGATAAAACCCCCCTTTCGGTGGCTGAAATCATTGCCGTTAGCCCCATCGGCATGGGAGATCGGGTGTGCGTGGATACCTGCACCAATATGCTGCCCGGCCAGGGCATGCTGGTGGGAAACAGCAGCAGCGCCCTTTTTCTGGTGCATGCGGAAAGTATTTCCAACCCCTATGTGGCCCCCAGGCCCTTCCGGGTGAACGCTGGTGCGGTTCATGCCTATACCCGGGTGCCTGAAGGCAAAACCCGGTATCTTTCGGAACTGTCTGCAGGCAGCAAGGTGCTGATTGTGGACCACCAGGGCAACACCCAGGTGGGGGCCGTGGGAAGGCTGAAGATCGAAAAAAGGCCCATGATGCTGGTTACGGCATCGGTGAATGGAAAGGAGATCTCCACCATTCTTCAGAATGCGGAAACCATACGGCTCACGGACCCGGATGGCCAGGCAAAATCCGTGGTGGAGTTAAAGCCGGGGGACAAGGTCATGGTGGCCCTGGAGGATGCCGGAAGACATTTCGGCATGAAGATTGAAGAAACCATCACGGAAAAATAGCAGCCCATGATTGAAATCAAACCCACCTTAACATTAAAAGGCGAAGTGGCGGTCCCCGGCTCCAAGAGTTACAGCCACCGAATTCTTATTGCCTCGGCCCTGTCCAACGGCATCTGCCGCATTGAAAATCTGCTGGATTCCGAAGACACCCGGCTGACTCGAAGCGGATTGCGGCAGATGGGCATTGCCATGGAAGAGAAAAACGGACAGATCATCGTTCACGGGAAGAACGGTTTGCTTGCCCATGGAGAGGACCCCATTTACCTGGGCAATTCCGGAACCTCCATGAGACTGCTTACCGGAATCGCGGCTTTGGGTCAGGGAAAGTGCAGACTCACCGGAACCGATAGAATGCACCAGCGGCCCATTCAGGATCTTCTGGATGCCTTGAACCTTCTGGGCATTGATGCCCGGTCGGAAAACGGAAACGGATGTCCGCCGGTTCTTATTCAAGGCGGAGAGATCCGGGGCGGCCGTACCCGAATTAAAAGCAATGTGAGCAGTCAATATTTGTCTTCCCTCCTGCTCATGGCCCCCAAAACCGGTCAAGGTCTTTCCATCGAGGTCAGCGCTGACGTGGTGTCCAAACCCTATGTGGACATGACCGTGGATATCATGACCCGCATGGGAATAGTTCTGGAAAGAGACGGGTACCGTGAATTCAATGTGCCGGGGGGACAGGTCTACCGGTCCGGGACCTACTATGTGGAGCCGGACTGCTCCCAGGCCGGATACTTCTGGGCCATGGCTGCGGTGACGGGAAACCGGATCAAAGTCAAGGGGGTCAACGCAAACACCCGCCAGGGGGATGTTCGGTTTGCCGAAGTCTTGAAACAAATGGGGTGCCGGGTGGACTATGAAGCAGACGGGATCGCTGTCACCGGGGGTCCCTTGAAGGGGATCACTGTGGACATGGGCAACATGCCGGACATCGTTCCCACCCTGGGTGTGGTGGCGGCCTTTGCCCAAGGGGAAACCGTGATTCAGAATGTGGCTCATCTCAAGGAAAAAGAAAGCAACCGGCTGGCGGCAACCTCAGCGGAACTGAACAGAATCGGCATTTCCACGGAAGTACAGGATGCGGGTCTTATTGTCAAAGGCGGAACGCCCCATGGGGGAACCATCAAAACCTATGACGACCACCGCATGGCCATGAGTTTTTCCGTGGCCGGGCTGCGGGTACCGGGAATTTTTATAGAAGACGAGCATTGCGTGGAAAAATCATTTCCCACCTTCTGGGAAGTGTTCCATGACCTGTGCACCAAATAAATGAAACAGACTCCATCCAGTTTTCCCTCCCCATGCACGGGGGAGGGCCAGGGTCAATACTGTTGAATTAACAGCTTTTTAATTCAGGCAAAATCCTCTTTTCCCCTTCCCCCTTGACGGGGGAAGGTCGGGATGGGGGTGATTAAAAGCAAGGAGTAATTCATGTCCAGCACATTCGGAAGCCTGTTCAAGGTCACCACCTTCGGGGAATCCCACAGCAAGGGTGTGGGGGCTGTGGTGGATGGCTGCCCATCCAATTTAAGCCTCTGTGAAGCGGATATTCAGAAACAACTGGACCGGAGAAAACCCGGCCAGAGCAGGCTCACCACCCAGCGCAAGGAAGCCGACCAGGTGACGATCCTCTCAGGGGTGGAGAACAATCTCACTCTGGGCACCCCCATCGGCATGATCATCCTCAACCAGGACCAGCGTCCGGAAGACTACAACCATGTGAGTGAAATCCCACGACCCTCCCACGGGGACTACACCTACCAGATGAAGTACGGTATTCGTGCCGCAAGCGGCGGAGGACGAGCCAGCGCAAGGGAAACCACCGGACGGGTGGCGGCCGGAGCCGTAGCGGAGATCTATCTTTCCCGGGCCTTCGGGGTGGAAATCGTGGCCTGGGTCAGTGCCGTGGGAACGATTACTGCCCCTGATCCGGATGTTCAGGCGGTTTCCCGGGAAGGGGTGGATGAATCCCTGGTTCGATGCCCGGATTTCGAGACTTCAGTGAAAATGGTTGAGGCCATTGAAGAAGTAAAATTTGAAAAGGATTCCCTGGGGGGCATCATCACCTGCGTGTGCCGCAATGTTCCGGCCGGCTGGGGAGAACCGGTTTTTGACAAGGCCGAAGCCAAACTCGCCCAGGCCATGCTCTCCATTCCGGCGGCCAAGGGGTTTGAAATCGGGTCCGGTTTTACCGGCACCCGCATGAGGGGGTCTGCCCACAATGACCGGTTTGTTCAAAAGGGGGATCGCCTGGGAACCCTCACCAATTTCAGCGGCGGGATCCAGGCCGGAATCACCAACGGGGAGCCCGTGGTTTTCAACGTGGCCTTCAAACCCACGGCCACCATCGGTACACCCCAGGACACTGCGGATTTTGCCGGCAACATCGTCTCACTTGCAGGCAAAGGACGGCATGACCCTTGCGTGCTTCCCCGGGCCGTACCCATTGTGGAGGCCATGGCGGCCATGGTGCTGGCGGATCTTGCCTTAATTCAGGAAACAAGGAAGTAAATATGATCGGTATCATCGGATTCGGGCGCTTCTCTGAGCTCATGGCCCGGTATCTTTCCAAAGATTCTGAAATCAGGATTTCCACCCGGAGAGACCGGCAAAAGGAAATCCGCAAAGCAGGTGCTGTCCAGGTGCCCCTGGAAGAGGTTTGCCACATGGACCATGTCATCCTCAGCGTGCCCATCTCGGCCATATGAAAGGCGTGCTGTGTGAGATTGCGCCCCTGCTGAACCCACAGGCCACCGTGATGGATGTTTGTTCGGTCAAGGAATACCCGGTTCGCCTGATGCGGGAATTGCTTCCGGAAAGTGTTTCCATCCTTCCCACCGCTGGGCATCGACACGGAAGGGTACAAACGGCTTCTTCATATTCTGGAAGTGGTGGAGAATGATACCTGGCAGCTTTTCCTGGATATGCATGCCTACAATGCCCATGCAAAACCCACCCGGCGAGCCTTCATGGCCGCCATGGAAAACATCCACGGGCAACTTGAAGAAGCGGAAAACACGATGGAAAGGTCAAATAAAATACTTGACAATCCTAAGAAATAAAGTAAATTGGTCCAAAAATTCACAAGAGAACCCCATGACATACGGACAACAAAAACAATCGGATTCAAGAAAATTTTGGTGGTGGTGGCCCCTTCATACCAGTGGTGTGCCATCGGATCGACCATAATAGATAAGCAATAAAAATAACCGTGGCAGCCAACACTTCCACGGTTATTTTTTATAGAGGGCCGTGGAAAAAATTCCACGGCCCTCTTTGTTTTTAAATTTTGTTTTCAACGATGGGGCCCTTTTCAAAACATTCAAGTTTGGCCAAGATCAAGGCACGCGAAAATTTCAAACGGAAACATACAGGTCAGTATTTTGAGGATTGAAGTTTGAGCGTAACGAAGAGATTGGCCAAAATGGGATGTTTTGAAGCGGGCTCCCCAAAAAGGAGAAGAACATGCGACTCAATCAGTTCCCTGAAAAAGATGAATTCCTGAAGTTCGCGCAATCCCACAATGTGATTCCGGTGTGCGAGGAAATCCTGGCGGACACGGAAACCCCGGTCACCGTATTAAAAAAGCTATACAACGGCAAAGGTCCCATTTTTCTGTTTGAAAGCGTGGAGGGGGGAGAGCGATGGGGACGTTACAGTTTTCTCGGCACCTCGGCCCAAACCCACGTGCGGGTTTTCAGGGACTATGTGGAAACCGAGGAGAACGGCGTTATAAAGAGGTTGGATCACCACCAGGACCCCCTTTCCGTTCTCAAGGAGCTCATGGCACACTATACCCCGGTTCAGTTAAAACAGCTTCCCAGGTTCTGGGGGGGCATGGTGGGCTATCTCACCTATGAGATGGTCTCCTTTTTTGAAAGGATCCCCAATCATCTTCCCGAGGATAAGCCCCTGGCCCATTTCATGATTCCCGACGAGCTGATCATTTTCGACAACATCAAAAACACCCTGACGGCTGTGGTGATCACCTTTCTGGGTGGGGAGAAAAGCCCGGATTTCGCGTTTTTAGGGGCCAAAGCAAAGCTTGCCGATCTTCTTAAACGGATTGATGAGCCCATGACGTTTGAAAACAATAAAAACGGCGGTTCCTATGCCCTGTCTTCGGTCATTGACCCGGAAGAGTACAAGGCCTCGGTGAGAAAGGTCAAGGAGTACATTCGCCAGGGCGAAATCATTCAATCCGTGATCTCCCAGCCTTTTCGATGCGAAGCGGTTCCGGATCTCTGGATGCTTTACCGGGCCCAGCGTTACATCAACCCCTCCCCTTACCTGTTCTTTCTTCACCTGGGGGAGATGGCCCTGGTGGGATCTTCTCCGGAGACCATGGTGCGCATGGAAAACCGGATGGCGACCCTGCGACCCATTGCAGGCACTCGTCCCAGGGGCAACACCGAGCAGGAGGACCGGCGCCTGGCCGATGAACTGCTTCAGGATGAAAAGGAAAGGGCCGAGCATCTCATGCTGGTGGATCTGGGAAGAAACGACCTGGGCAGAGTGGCGGAAACCGGCACGGTCCAGGTCACGGATCTAATGTTCGTGGAACGGTACTCCCATGTGATGCACCTGGTTTCCAACATCACCTGCGATTTGAGGCCGGAATACGATGCCTGGGATTTGATCCGGGCAACTTTCCCGGCTGGAACCCTTTCCGGCGCACCGAAAGTCCGGGCCATGGAAATTATCGCGGAAATGGAAAATGAGCCTCGTGGTCCCTATGGCGGTGCCGTGGGGTACGTGTCGTTTAACGGGAACATGGATCTGGCCATCACCATTCGAACGGCATTCATTGAAAACAATGTTCTCACGGTCCGCGCGGGCGGAGGCATTGTGGCGGACTCGGACCCAGAATCCGAGCGCATGGAAACCATCAACAAGTCCAAAGCCATTTTAAAAGCCCTTGCGCTTTTACAAACCTCGGCCGCAAAGGAGGATTAAACCATGATCCTGATGATCGACAACTATGATTCGTTCACCTATAATCTGGTGCAGTATCTCAAACAGATCGGCCCGGAAGTATTCGTGGCCCGGAATGATAAAATTTCCATCCAGGAAATCGAGAACATGCAGCCCAAGGGCATCGTCATCTCCCCGGGACCCGGAAGACCGGAATCCGCCGGGGTATCCCTGGAAACCATTCGGACTTTTTCCGGACGGATTCCTCTTCTCGGGGTCTGTCTGGGCCATCAATCCATTGCCGAAGCCTTTGGAGGAAAAGTTATTCTGGCCCAGCGGGTCATGCATGGCAAAACCTCCACTATTAAAGGCGATGGAAAAATGATATACGAAGGCATTGATAAGCCGTTTCAGGCCATGCGATACCATTCCCTGGCTGTTTCCCGTGACCATCTTCCGGATTGCTTTGAAATCACGGCCGAATCCGATGACGGGGAAATCATGGGTATCCGACATAAAACCCATATGACCGAGGGGATTCAGTTTCACCCGGAGTCCATCATGACGCCCTTGGGGAAACGGATGCTGAGGAATTTCATAAAAATGGCCGGACTATAATTCCAATTCGCATTCAAGCGGCACCTTTGTTGGCTGCGTCGAAGGCTCCTTGATGTACAAACCACGTACACCTGCGTCGCCTTCTCCTGGCCGCCGCGGTGTCATCTTGAATGCAAAATGGAATAGGAAGTGGAATCTTTACTATAAAAGGAGCAAACCACATGACCTTTCGCGATAACCTTGTGAAAATCGTTCAAAGAACGGATTTGGATGAAAACCAGATGGGTGAAATGATCACGGAAATATTCACCGGCAGCGTAACAGATGCCCAGATCGGGGCCATGATGGCGGCACTGGCCACCAAGGGGGAAACTTTTGAAGAGCTGGCCGGGGCAGCCAGGGCCATGCGACGAAAAGCCGTGCGGGTGCAGACATCCGCAGACACGGTGGTGGATACCTGCGGTACCGGCGGGGATGGAGCCAAAACCTTCAACATCTCCACCACAGCAGCCTTTGTTGTATCCGGATGCGGCGTCACCGTGGCCAAACACGGGAACCGATCCATTTCCAGCCAATGCGGCAGCGCCGATGTGTTGGAGGCCCTGGGGGTTAAAATCGATATAGACCCGGAAGTGGTTGAAGAGGCCATTCGGGAGATCGGCATCGGCTTCCTGTTCGCGCCCCTTTACCACGGGGCCATGCGTTGGGCTGCCAATGCGAGAAAAGAAGTGGGCATTCGCTCCATCTTCAATATGCTGGGGCCATTGACCAATCCGGCGGCGGCCAACTGCCAGCTCATCGGAGTCTATGCTCCGGCTTTGACGGAGATGTTCGCCAGGGCTCTTGCGTTGCTGGGGACCAAACGGGCCTTTGTGGTGCACGGGCATGACGGATTGGATGAAATTTCCGTCTGCGCCCCCACAAGGGTGTCGGAACTCAAGGACGGGCTGGTGAAAACCTATGACCTCAATCCCGAGCAGTATTTTGAACGAACCGCTGATCCGAAAGATCTAATCGGCGGGGACAAGGACGCCAACGCACAGATTACCCTGAACATTCTCAAAGGCGAAAAAGGCCCCCGCAGGGATGTAATCCTCATCAATGCCGGGATGGCCCTGGTGGCTTCCGGAAAAGCGGAAAACCCCCAACAAGGCATCGCCCTTGCGGCAAACGCCATTGACACCGGCGCAGCCCTGGACAAACTCAACGCTCTGATTCAATACACCCGGGAAAACAGCAAAAAATGACGGATTTCTTAACTAAAATTATCGAGACCAAAAAAGAGGAAGTGCTTGCAGCCCGAAAACGTGTTCCCGAGCAACGGTTGCGGCAGGAGGCGGAAAACACGGGAATCAAGCGGCCCTTTGAGGCGGTTCTGGAAAAGCCGGGGCCTTATGGCGCCAATATCATCGCGGAGATCAAGCGGGCCTCCCCGTCCAAGGGCATGATCAAGGAAGATCTGGATGCGGAAGTTTTTGCCCGTCACTATGAAGCCGGGGGAGCCGCGGCCATTTCAGTATTGACGGACACCCCGTATTTCAAGGGAAGCCTCGAGGATCTGGTGGCGGCCAAAAGGTCATCTTCCCTGCCGGTGCTGCGCAAGGAATTCATTATTTCCACCTACCAGATCTATGAAGCCGCAGCAGCCGGGGCGGATGCCGTTCTGCTCATCGTAAGGATTCTGTCCCCGAAGCAGCTCAAGGAGTATATGCAGCTTTGCCGGGAATTGGGCCTGGGGGCCCTGGTGGAGATTCACGACCCAAAGGAAGTCGAAACCGCCGTGGACTGCCAAGCGAAAATCATCGGCATCAACAACCGGGATTTGAGTTCCTTTCACACGGATCTCAATGTTGCGGCCCGGACCGTTGCCCTTCTCGGACCCGGCCAGGTTCCCGTGGCCGCCAGCGGCATCCATTCCCGGGAAGACATTCAATCTCTAAAAAAGGCCGGGATTTTTAATTTTCTCATCGGAGAGAGCATTGTGCGGTCGGAAAATCCCGGGGCATTTTTAAAATCGCTTCTGGCTTGAGTTCATGAAGAAGGGGGCACCTTACAAGAACACAGAGACCGAAGAGAAAAGAAAGATTTAAAACCTAAATTTTCTGTGGTTTATCCAGAATCGTACCCATAATAGGTCAACGAATGAGTGAAGTAGCGCATGGAAGAAAACCCAAATAACCTTGAGACCCGTCTTCGACCCCAGGTAAAAATCTGTGGCATCACGAGGATTGAAGACGCCCTGGCTGCGGCCCATGCCGGGGCCGACGCCCTGGGGTTTGTGTTTTATGCCAAAAGCCCCCGGAATGTCTCGCCGGAACAGGCGCGATCCATCATTGCCCGGCTGCCTTTCCCCCTGGCCACGATCGGGGTGTTTGTGAACGAGACTCTTGCGGACATTCTTGAAAAAGTCAATCATTGCGGACTTTCCGGCGTACAACTCCACGGCAACGAACCCCCCGATCTGGTTTTGCAGCTTCTGGAACACAAAATTACGGTGATCAAGGCCCTGTTTGCCCAAAACACCCCCGGATTCGATCAGGCGAACACCTACCGCCCTTCAGCCTTTCTCGTGGAATGCGGCAAAGGAATCTTGCCCGGCGGAAACGCCATGACATGGAACTGGGCCGATGCCGGCAGGGTGCCCAGGACCCTGCCCCTGGTTCTTGCAGGAGGCCTTTCCCCGGACAATGTGGCGGACGCGGTGAATCAAAGCCATCCGGACGGGGTGGATGTGAGTTCCGGGGTGGAAATTCATCCCGGCATCAAGGATCATGATAAAATAAAACGTTTTATGGAATCCGTTCCGAAAATGCCTGGTTGTCGCAGTATTTTTCACGGAAACCGGCCTTGACATCTTTGGAAAACGCCTTAATCTATCACACTTAAAACACGGCCATTTCTCACTGGAAACCGTATCAGAAGACCCACATAGGAAGAAGGAGACCGGAATGATCCATGTTGAAAACCTGACCAAGTACTACCATCAATTCTGTGCTGTGGATCAAATCAGTTTTGATGTACCCAAGGGGGAAATCCTGGGGCTCCTGGGTCCCAACGGAGCCGGGAAAACCACCACCATGCGCATGATGACGGGCTTTCTTGCCCCATCCTCCGGCGAGATTCTCATCAAAAACCTTTCCATCACGGAAAATCCGTTGGAAGTTAAAAAAATCATGGGATACCTGCCGGAATCAGCCCCTTTGTACCATGACATGCTGGTGTTTGATTATCTCCATTATGTGGCGGATATCCGGGAGCTTCAGCCCTCGGTAAAACCCGGACGAATCAGGGATCTTGCGGACCTCTGTGCCCTGAACGATGTCATGCATAAAACCATCGGGGAGCTTTCCAAGGGGTACAAGCAACGAGTGGGCCTGGCCCACGCCATGATGAGCGACCCTGAAATCCTGGTTCTGGATGAACCCACCTCGGGCCTTGACCCCAACCAGATCATTGAAATCCGTGAGATCATCAAGAAAATCGGAAAGGAAAAAACCATCTTCCTTTCCACGCATATTCTCACCGAGGCGGAGGCCACCTGCGATCGGATCATCATTATTCACAAGGGCAGGATCGCAGCCGATGACCGGACGGAAAAACTCATACAAACCGCGGGAAACAAATCCGTGATTAACCTCTGTGTCCAGGGGGCCACCTTTGAGGAGGTCAATACCCTGATCACGGGAATCCCCGGCATTTCTCGAACGGAGAAGGGAGAGGAAGGCGGGCAAACCCTCAAACTCAAAGCTTTCTGCGATGTCGCAGAGGATCTGAGGCCTGCCATCTATGAAAAAATAAAAGCGACCCCCTGGCTTCTGCTGGAATTTGTCCGCGAGACCCGAAGCCTGGAAACGATTTTCCGCGACCTCACCAAGGAGAACTGATATGCACAGAATACTTCAGATATTCAAAAAGGAGTTCAAGTCCTATTTCATATCCCCCGTGGCCTATATTGTTATTTCCATCTTCCTTCTGGTCACCGGCTGGTTTTTCTTCTCCAGTTTCTTTCTGTATAACCAGGCCAGTTTAAGGGGATTTTTTTCCCTGCTGCCCTTCACCTTTTCTTTCGTCATCCCTGCCGTTACCATGCGGCTCATTTCAGAAGAACTCAATGTGGGCTCCTATGAAACATTGCTCACCCTGCCCGTGCTCACCCTGGACGTAGTGCTGGGGAAATTTTTTGCGGCTGTGGGTTTTGTGGCCGTGATGCTTGTGCCCACCCTTTTTTACTCCGTCTCCATCTCCTTTCTGGGGGATCTGGACTGGGGCCCGGTGGTGGGGGGAACCCTGGGAGCCCTCCTCATGGGGGCAGCGTTTTCAGCCGTGGGGATTTTTGCTTCCAGTCTCACTCGAAACCAAATCATCGCTTATATCGTGGGTCTTGCCATCTGTTTTGCCCTGACCCTCATTGACAAGATGCTCTTTTTCCTTCCTTCCCGGGCCCTGGCTTTTTTTCAATACATGGGGGCGGATGCGCATTTTCAGAATTTCGCCAAAGGCGTTCTGGACTCCAGGGATATTCTTTATTTTCTCAGCGTCTGTTTCATCGCTTTATACGGCACCTCGCTTACACTTCAGGAAAGGGATTAGGAGAAGCACATGACACAGCCTAAAAAGATGCATAAATACATGAAGCTGTTGGTTTATTTCGTTGTTGTAGTTTTGCTGAACCTTGCCGGGCTCAGTCTTTTTTTCAGGCTGGACCTCACCCAAAACGATCTTTACCGGTTGGCCGACGCCAGCCGGGAGGTGGTGTCCAACCTCAGTGAGCCCTTAACCATCAAAGTATTTTTCACCAAGAATCTTCCAGCTCCCCATAACAACACGGAACAATACCTTCATGACCTGTTGGGGGAGTATGATCTGTATGCCAACCGGCATTTTAACTACCGGTTCTATGATGTGAGTTTCCAGGAAGGCGCTTCCGATGAAGGAACCAGCGAAAATCAAAAACTGGCCCAGGATTACGGCATTTACCCCGTGCAGATTCAGGTGGTGGAGCAGGATGAGATGAAGTTTACCAAAGCCTATATGGGCATGGTACTCATCAACGGAGATCTCATTGAACGGATTCCGACCATCACCGGTACGGATCAACTGGAATACAACATTACCTCGGCCATCCGCAAACTCAACAACAAGGTCAGCGCCTTGCTGAAACTCAAGGAGAAAATCAAGATCAGGCTGTATTTGTCTTCTTCTCTCAAAATCGTGGCGCCTTATATTGAGCTTGAGCAGGGCGAAGCCCTGCCGGATAAAATCCGCACCATGGTCGAGACGTTGAACGCAAACCATTTCGGAAAACTGGATTTTGAGTATATCGATCCTTCGGCCAAGGAGGTTTCACCCGCTGAACTCAAGCAGTACCAGATTCTAAACCTCAAATGGCCTGCCCTGGATAACGGCAAGATTCCACCGGGGGAGGCGTCGGCGGGGCTTGCCCTGGTCTATGGCCGAAAGTCCGTCACCATTCCCTTGATCCAGGTGATGCGACTCCCCATCATCGGAACCCGGTACAGCTTGACCGATCTTGCCAAGCTCGATGAAACCATCCGCCAATCCATAGAAGGCCTCATTGATATCAACGAAGATATCGGATATCTGGCCTCCCATGGAACCCTGTCGGAAAACCCCCAGGAGATGATGAACATGCCCGGGGCAGGCAACGAGGATTCCATTGCCAATTTCAAGCAGTTGGTGTCCCAAAATTACTCCTTCAAGGAAGTGGACCTGAAAACCGAACCCCTGACCGATGACTTCAATTGTCTTATCATCGCCAATCCCACGGAAACCTTCACCGAGGAGGAGTTGTTCCAGCTCGACCAGTTTTTGATGCGCGGCAACAACCTGGCCATTTTTGTTGATCCATTCAAAATCATGGAAATGGATCAACAGAACCCCATGATGGGGGCTCAGGGGCCGATTTTCCTTCCATTAAAAAGCGGTCTTGAAAAGCTTCTGGCCCATTACGGTGTTTCCTATGAACCCGCCTACGTGATGGACAAGAACTGCTATAAACAACGGGTCAATCCCCGGTTCGGCGGCGGAGAACGCACCCTTTATTTCGCGCCGCTCATTGAAAACCGGAATATCGGCCATGATCTGGATTTCATGCAAAGCATCAAGGGACTCATCACCATGAGAATCGCGCCCTTGTCCCTGAAACAGGAAATCCTGGATCCAAACGCCATCAAGGCCCATGAATTGTTTTCTTCTTCCGACAAGGCCTGGGAAATGAAGGGCCGGATTGTTTTAAATCCGGACATGATTCACCCCCCCATCAATGAAGGGGATTATCAGAAGTATCCCCTGGCCTATCTCCTGGAAGGGGAATTCCCGAGCTATTTTAAAGGAAAGCCCATTCCCGAGAAAAAACCGGAAACCAAGGAAGGGGAAGATGCCAACAAGGTTGAAAAATCACCCACGGAAACCAACCTTTCGGCCATAGAACAGGAAGGAGCTTTCCTTGAAAAAGGAAAGCCGGGTAAAATTCTTTTCATCGCCTCGGCTGAACTCCTCAAGGACAATATGGTGGATGTAGAAGGCCAAAGTCCCAATTCCGTATTTTTATTAAATGCCCTGGATGAATTGAATGGCAGAGGGGATACTGCCGTATTGAGGGGCAAAGAGCAGCGGTTCAACCCCCTTTCGGAAACCACAGCCGGCGTGAAGTCCGGCGTAAAAATATTGAATATCATGGGACTTCCGGTGCTGATGATCCTGGTGGGCATGGTCGTATGGATGCGCAGACGCAACCGTAAAAAGCAAATTCAGCTGATGTTTCAAAAATAGAATCCTGGGAGAATCGTAAAAAAATGAGAAAAGAATACCTTGTTTTGCTGGCTTTGATTTTGGGTCTATCGGCTTATCTGTTTTTTCGGGATGCGGATAAAATCGAATATGAATTGCCGGAAGTTCCTCATATGGCGAAAAACACCATCACCCGAATTGAGATGATAAAGGGGGATAAAACCCTGGTGGTCATCAAGGAGGATGGAAAATGGGTGACGGGGGAAAAGCATTATGCCGCCGATGCCAATAAAGTGGAAGCCATGCTGAAAGCCATTGAGGATTTCAATCTGACCGCCATGGTCTCCGAAGCCAAGGACTATGGCCGCTATAACCTGTCCGATGACACAAAAATAACCGTCAAAGCCAAGGACAAAGACGGAAAGAGTCTGGAAATCGATCTGGGAAAACCCGCCGGAACCCATCGGCACTCCTTTGTGAAATTGCCCGGAGACCCCAGAGTGTTTCATGCAAGCGGAAATTTCCAAGAAGTGTTCGACCTTGAGGCCGACGCCCTTCGGGACAAGGTTGTGTTGCAATTCAACCCTGAAGAAATCACCGGGATATCCCTGAAGAATAAAGAAAAATCCCTGGTTCTGACCCTGAAAACCGTTGCAGAGAAAGAGGAAATCAAAGCTCAGGCTGAGGAAAAACCCATAGAGGGAAAGGCAGTTAAGGAAAAAGACCTTTCGGAGAAAAAAGAAACCAAAAAGTGGGAGGCGGCAGAAGGCGAGGCGGTGAATGAGCCCGAAATAAAGGCCCTGATTTCCGAACTGGCCAACTTGCGATGCGAGACGTTTATTTCCGATAAAACCAGGGAGGATTTCAAATCTCCCCGGTTTGAAATTGAGCTTAAAGGCATCAGCAATTACTCTGTGGCTCTGTTTGACCCCCAAAGCAAAGAGGCGGAAACTTTTTCCGGGATCTCTTCCGCAAGCCCGGAACCCTTTGTTCTACCCAAATGGGTGGCTGAAAAAATCATGCCGGAGTTTTCCAAGCTTTTGAAAACCGCCAAGGACTGATTTTTGTCTTTCACCGTAGGGAACAGGCATACCAGTTCCCTACAATATGTCCACAAGATTTTCACCGTAGGGAACAGGCATGCCTGTTCCCTACCAGGCTTTGCTGTTGATGATCTTCTCAATTTTCTCCTGGGTTTTTTTCTCCACCAGAATCATTTTCCGGGCCTGGGCTTTTTTGATTTTCTCCGTCAGGGCTGCAATATCCACCGGTTTTTCAATAAGGTCCATGGCCCCCAGCTTCATGGCCTCAATTCCCTTCTGGACCGTTGCATTTCCCGTGAGAAGAATGACCTGAATGTCTGGATTTTTATTTTTCAGCCGCTTCAGAACTTCCATTCCGTCCATTTCAGGCATTTTCAAATCGAGGATGATGGCGTCAAAGGATTCGTTTTCAACGATATCCAATCCTTCTTTGGGGGATACGGTTGAAGAAACCTCCATACCTCGGGATTTCATACGCTCTCCCAGGGTTTCAATAAATTCCAGCTCATCGTCGATCAACAAGACTTTTTCATTCATGGGGATCTCCTTTTAAGATTATGTTCGATCATCTTCGGGTTTTTATGGGTTCTTTGAATTTTTTGCCAAACCAAGGATCATCGAATTCGTTTCAGGGTTGAACTCTATTTCCGCGCCCAGGATCTGAAGCACGGCAGTTCCTTCCTCGGAAAAAAGATGGCATGGGTGGATTTTTTCCGCAGCCTCGGGAATTCCCGTAAAAGAAACCAAAACCTTGGCATCAAGGCTCACACAGTTGATTCCAATTTGTTTTTCAGGGCCCGGGTTTTCCAGGGCATACTCCAGGCAGAACCAGAGCAGATTGTTCAGAAGAAACGGATTGCTGTTGACCCTGCACGGGTTTTCCGAAGGCTTAAACTCCATGGCGCAATTTTGCATGGCAATAAAACGATGAGCCAGGGAAAGAACCATCTCAAGGGCTTCGTCCACCTCCACGGGTTTTACTTCCGTATCAATGGTGTGGGCGAACTGATTGAGTCCTTTCACAATATGATCGGCCCGGGCCACCTGTTGCTCGAAACGGCTTGAAATTTTATCCACCTTGTCCAGGTCGAGGGGTGCGCCCTTTCGGGCCATCAAAGATAAGTCCTTCATCAGTCCGGCATTTTCATTGATGATGGCCAGCACATTTTTTAATTCATGGGAAATGGAGGCCGTCATGGTCCCAAAAAACTTAAGCCCGGTTCTTCCGATCAAATCCATTTGAGGGTTCATTGTCGATCTCCCTGTTTTTCCATGACCTGATTCATCTTTGACATAAGAACCTCGATCTGCACGGGTTTGAGAAGGTAAAACTCCTCTCCGGTTTCAGCCGCCCCCTTCTGGTAGTCGTATTCCGAACCATGGCCGGTCACAAAAAGAAAACCCATTCCGGGGTATTTCTCCTGGAGGATTTTCTTCAGTTCAAAGCCCCTCATCTTGGGCATTTTAACATCAATCACCGCGATGTCATAGGTATAAGTCTCTGCCATGCGAATGGCTTCCTCTCCGGTGGTGGCGTAATTCACATCAATTCCGCGAAAAGAAAGACGCTCCGCCAGTGTGGAAACCAGCTCTTTTTCATCATCAACCAGCAATACTTTCATCATCTTCACCTGCCAAGCGTTCTTTGGTTATGGGTTTTAAGGGCAACGTCACCTTGAAGGTCGTTCCCTTGTTCACCTCACTGGAAAGGTCAATAGCTCCCCCCAGCTCCTTTACCAAGCCGTAGGTAATGGAAAGCCCAAGCCCCGTGCCCCCCCCGGATTTCGCCTTGGTGGAAAAAAACGGTTCAAACACATGGCGAATGTCCGCTTCAGAAATGCCGCACCCGTTGTCCGAACAGATGATGCAGATTTTGTCGTCTCCCACCCGCTCGGTTGAAATTTTCAGGCGCCCCCCATCGCTCATGGCGGCAAAAGAATTGTTCACAAGGTTCAGCAGGATCTGCTGCAGCTTGCCCCGGTCGGACTCAAACCTCGGAATATTGTCCGGAACTTGGATATCCACTTCAATGGAGCGGTACTCCGCTTCCTTTTCCATGAAGCCCAAGACTTCCGTAATGACTTCCTTTAAATCAATGGCCTGGATCCGCACGTCCATGTGCCGGGCAAACCGCAAAAGCCTTCGAGTGATCCGGCTGCACCGTTCCACCGAAGCGGTAATGGCGTTGACGGTTTCAATCAGCTTCGGGTCTTTTGAATATTCGGCTTTAAACGTGAACATATCCTTGATCCACCCGGCTTTTTCATTAATCACCGCCAGGGGGTTGTTGATTTCGTGTGCCACCCCTGCGGCCAGCCTCCCTACGGTGGCCAGCTTGTTGGAGTATTCCAGCATGTGCAAGTATTTAATTCGCCGCTGGTCCGAAACCGAAAGGCGCCTCACCATGTAAGAGATGGTCACCACCACCCACAACAAGACCACGGTGATGCTGATGAAGAGGTATAGGGTGAGATCCTTTCGCGTCTGCATCCAGGGTTCCATGAGTTTGGCACGGGGATGGGCTGAAATGAGAATAAAGGGGGTATCCGGAATAAACGCGTACCCGAGGATATATTCCGGACCGTTACCTACTTTGGATTCAATCACATTGGTGCTGGAGGAAAAGGCGGGAACCGAAAAGGGAACGGGACTCAACACCTCCCCGAAATACCTGGATCGGGTCTGAATAACACCCTGGGGATTGATCAGGAAAAGGTCCCCGTCCGTATTGCTCTCGTCATGGGTCAGGAGGGTGGACAATTGGTGTTCCAGGGTGGCCCTCAACACATAGAAAGAACCATTGGGCAGCTCGTATTTGATGGCGATGGCCAAATGGGGGACATTCCTGAACCCCAGGAAGATATCGCTGATGAACGCGCCGTAATGGAGGACGTTTTTAAACCACTCCTGATCACTGTAGTCTTTTCCCTCAAGATTATAAGGGCCTTCATAGGCAATCTGCCGGCCAGTGGCGTCAATGACTCCGATGTCCGTGAAATCTCCGAAGGCTTTCTGCAGGTTGGCTAAAATGATCGCCAACCGACTCCGGGTGGAAAGATCCTCGAACCGGTTGTCATAAACGGCAAAGGACAGGGCTGATTTTCTCTGGTTCAGAAAAAAGGAAACGGATCGCCATGCATTGGAGACCTGCCGGGAGGACCGGAGAATGGCCTCGGATTCCACGGAATGCCGGGTGACGTTGTAATCGATCAGTGCGAAAAAAAGCACCGGCACAATGGCAAACCCCGAGGTCAGCAGTACAAAGAAGAGCCATATCCTCTTAAAATTCAAGGTCTGCCTTAAAAGGGAAAAATCCTCTTCCTGGGGCGTTACCGGTTCGATGTTCTTTTTCATGAAAAACATGGTTCGCTGTTCCGGAATCAATGAATCCCGCATGGATTCGTTCAGGGTTGTTTTTCGCTTTTTTTCTGTTGAATCTTTTCATTGGCCTTTTTCAAGGTCTCGCTTAACAGTTCAATGTCAATGGGTTTTTGAAGGTAGGCAAAGGCCCCGAGTCCCATGCATTGGATCCGGTCGTCTTCGGTTCCATGGCCGGTCAAAATGATCACTTCGATGTCCGGATGGGAAACCTTTACTTTTTTGAGCACTTCAATGCCGTCGATTCCCGGCATCTTCAGATCCAGAATCATCACCTCGGGCTCATCCTCCTTGACCATGTTCAGGGCGGATTCCCCGTCGTAAGCCACGGCCGATCCCATATCCCGCATAATCAGGCGTTCGGAAAGGGTCTGGACAAACTCCCTTTCATCATCCACCAGCAAAACCTTGGAGGGCACTTCAAAATCATATTTACGGTAGATATCCGCCTGGTAAAACCCTTTACCGATACGGGTTTCCACGGACTTCACCCCGTCCATGGCCGAGACAATGGTTTTTAAATCCTCCTCGAGACGCTTTAACATCAGCACATTGAAATTAATGGTCAGGGTCACCGAGCCGTCCCTGGCCTCCACATCCACAGAATGGCCTTCCTTGGCCAGGGCGACCTCAATCCTGGCGCACAGAAGAAAATCCTCTGCGGCTTTTAAAGAGGTTTTTGTGGGCTGAATGATTTCACTTTTCAGGTTCTTGAGAATCTGATCCGTGATTTCAGTATCGGAAAACTTGTCCGTTGGAATCACCATGTCATACAGGGAGGGGTCCCACGGGTCTTTGAGCTTGAAGAGGGTGTTGACCCACAGGGCCTGCACCTGGTTTTTCTCATGGAGCCTTTCCTGGGCCTCTTTTTCCGTGAGGTTTTCCGTCTTCATGGCCAGGGGGATTCTGCTCTTCATATCCGCAATCAGGCAGGTTTTAAGCACATGGTGGATGCCTTTTGGAATCAGCAGGCCGGCAAATCCCTCCATGACCATGTTGTCGTTCTTGAGCAGGTTGGCCACCGCCAGTTTCAGATAGGCCAGGGACCTCTCCTTTTCATGGGTGAATTTATTAAAAACCGAAGTCTTGTCTGAAAACACCCGTTCAATCTTTTTGGCGGCCATTCCAGAAAGCTCGGCAGCTTTGTTGATAATATCCCCATCGGCGATGAGCCGGAAGTCGGTTTCCCGGACGATGTTCTGAAGGATCTGTTCTTTGCGGCAGTAGTCGCCGCTGAAAATAGTGATTGCGGACATGGTTTATCTCCTTTCCTTATGCTCTTGCGGCAGCTTCACAAACCGTCAGCAACGGGCATTGTGCTTCGGTTGAATTCAAATGGGCTGATGTGTGAACCGATAGAATCGCTTTTTCCATGGTCGGGTAGATGTTGTGCGGGCCGATGTTTTCAAGAAGGTGGGTTTTTTTAAAGACCTTCATGACCGATTCATTCACCCCGCTGAAGGATATTCCGTACCCGGCGCTTCTCAACCTGTTGATGATGAGGGCCAGGGCTTCTTCGCCTGAAGCATCTATATCATTTATGCCGTTTGCTGCAATAATAATATGGTTTAAATCCTTTTGACTCATCAGTCGATTGTTGATCTCATCTTCCAGATAACTGGCATTGGCGAAAAACAGGGGCCCGTCAAATCGAATCAGATCAATGTAACGGCATTTCTGCAAGCCATGGGAGTCGAAAGCCCTGAGCCCTTCATCCGCATGACGGGAAAGGGAAGACACTTTGGGCCTCATAACCTTGTAGAGAAATACCCCGAGGGAAGCCACCACCCCGATGTAGATCCCCTTTTCCACATGGGGGGCCAGGACCAGGGTTGCAACAAAGGTGAGGATGGAAATGGCCCCGTCATACCACTGGGCCCGCCAGGCGTGGATGAAGCCCGAAACATTGAGCAGGCCGATGACGGCCATCATGATAACCGCTGCCAGAACCGCCTGGGGAAGGTGGTAGAGAAACGGCGTAAAAAACAGCAGGGTGATGATCACCCCGAAGCTGGTGAAAACACTGGACATGCCGGTCACGGCTCCGGCCTGGAGGTTCACGGCGCTTCTGGAAAAAGAGCCGGACACGGGATAGCTTTTTCCGATGGCCCCCAGGATATTGGCCAAGCCCTGGCCGATGAGTTCCTGGTCCGGGTCCAACCGTTGTCCGGTTTTGGCCGCCATGGCCTTGGCAATGGCAATAGCTTCCACAAATCCCAGCAGAGAAATCACCATGGCATAGGGAAAAAGCTTCAGGAAAACGCTCAAATTCAATTCGGGCACCGATAAAGAGGGCAGCCCTTGGGGAATGGCTCCCACCACATCCCCACCGCCGTAAAGCATAAGGCCCTCTGGGTTCAGGGGTTTTGTGCCGACTTTAAAATGCCATATTCGACTATCGGCATTGAATCCGGGAGGGATTTCCTCTTTCAGATAAAGCATGGAAGAGGATCCGACATTTTCAGTCGAATACAATTTCAAAGAACGCAGTTCGGCTCGCAAAGCCGCCGACGTGTTTTTGATCCCGTCAATTTCAAAATTGATTTTATCCACCTCAAAACGGGCTTTAATCGAATCCATCCCTTGCCCATGTGCATGGCTCTCCGCGGCTTCCAATTGCGTGAAGGCTTCCATTCTTAGATCGGATAATTCCTTGATCCGCTTGAGTTGGTCGTTGTAGGCGATGAGGTTTTCACGAATTTCAGGGTTGGCAATTGTGGTCATCGGAAGGGACCGATTTTGTTCATAACCGGAAAAATAAGAAAACAGGGTAGTGATTACGACAGCGATCAACACATAGGGAATCCTGGGATTGAATCGTTTGATTCCGTACATGATGGCAATGGCGAAAACCCCCAGGGCCAGGGTGGGCCAGTGGGTGTAATTGCGCGCTTCCTTGATGACTGAAATAATCGTTTCATAATGATGGGGGGAGTTGTCCACATACACCCCGAAGAGCTTGGACAACTGGGAAGTTGCAATCACAATAGCCGCAGCATTGGTAAAACCATTCACCACAGGATGGGATAAAAAGTTCACCACAAGACCCAGCCTGAAAATACCCAGAGCGAGTTGGAATACCCCCACGGTAAACGCGAGGATAATCGCATATACGATGAAAGCATCGCTGCCGGCGGTAGCCAGGGGCTCCAGGGATGTGGCGGTCATGAGCGACACCACGGCCACAGGTCCGGTGGCCAGTTGCCGGCTGGACCCGAAAAGGGAGGCAATCATGGGGGGCAGAAAAGCCGCATACAGACCATAATAAGCCGGAAGGCCGGCCAGTTGGGCATAGGCCATGGACTGGGGAATCAGCACCAGGGCTACGGTGATCCCGGCCAACACATCGATTTTCAGTTTTGGTAGGTTATAATCCTTAAACCATACCATAAAGGGAAAGATTCGTTTCAGCATAATTCCTTCTCTGCCGCAGGTTAGGGGTTAATACTTGCTTTCAGTATCCTTCTGCATGAAAGGATGATGTCATCCATCAGGGAACTCACATTGTAAAGGTTGTAGATTTTGAGCCGGACAATGCCGTCCATCATGGAAAAGATGATCAGGGCCATTTTCCGGGCCGGCAATTCATCCATGGAACCGTCCTTTATCCCTTCCAGAACTGCGCGTTCAAAAATATTCACCAGGCAGTCGTATATGGCTTCCAGGTGGTTTCTGCAGTCCTTATTTTCAAGGGCGAGTTGATATGGGAAATGACGATGCAGAAGGAGCAACTGACTTTCGAATTTCCCGGCAAGATAGAGGTAAAAATATATGGAATTTTCCATCAGTTCCATGCCGTTTTGAACCGATTTGTCTTTTACGAATTGCTCATATTCGCTCAGGATCACTTCCCGTGTTTTTTCCAGAATCGCAAGGAAAAGGGTTTCTTTATTCTTAAAATGATAAAAAATGGTGCCTTCAGCCACCCGGGTCAATTTGGACAACTCGGAAATGGAGGTCTCTTTGTATCCCTTTTGAGCAAATAAAAAAGTGGCGGTTTGCAGAATGGCTTCTTTTTTGGTCATCACATCTCCTGAACTGAGTGCTCACTACAACTGAGCGTTTACTCAGTTTATTATACGATGACTTTTTTCAAGTCAAGCTTTTTTTGAAATATTTTTGCTTCAAAGCTTCGCCGGTTGACTTGACCGGAGCCTTCTGATATTTCACCATTCAAAAAACAGGGAGTTCATCGAAATCAACCATTTTATTTTTAAAAAAGGACAGTTATGGAAAGAACATTATCCATTATCAAACCCGACGGAGTGGGAAGAGGATTGATCGGGGAAGTGGTCAAGCGTTTGGAGGAGTCCGGGTTTAAAATCATTGCCATGAAAATGATCCACCTGACCCAGGCCCGGGCCGAAGGATTTTATGCCGTACACAAGGAGAGACCCTTTTTCAACAGCCTCACGTCGTTCATGACCTCGGGGCCCGTGGTGGTCATGGCCCTGGAGGGAGAAAATGTGATTGAAAAATACCGCACCCTCATGGGAGCAACCAACTTCAAGGACGCAGCCGAAGGCACCATTCGAAAGGCCTTTGCCACGGATATTGAAAAAAACGTGGTTCACGGCTCGGATTCCCCTGAAACAGCGGCCTTTGAAATCGGTTATTTTTTCAATTCTTTTGAAATCATCGGGTAATGACGCAAACCATTGACCTGTCTCGCATTGCGGTGATCTTGCACAAGCCCCGGTTTTCCGAAAACATCGGGGCTGCCGCAAGGGCCATGCAGAACATGGGGCTTAGTCGCCTCGTGGTGGTTGACCCTGAAACCTACGACCAGGAAAAAATCAACCGCATGGCCACCCATGCCGCCAAGGACATTGTCAACCGCATCACCTGCTGCAATACCCTAAAGGAAGCCCTTTCACCTTTTACTTTCGTGGTGGGCACCACCGCAAGATTGGGGGGAGAGCGTTCCGTGGTGCATACCCCCAAAGTCATGGCGGAGCGGCTCCTGGGCCTGATCCGGGAAAATGACATTGCCCTGGTTTTCGGCCCCGAGGACCGGGGTCTCACCAACGATGAAATCCGCCTTTGCCATGAGCTGGTGAATATCCCCACCGCACAATTCTCCTCCCTGAACCTGGCCCAGGCCGTGGTGATCCTCTGCTATGAAATCTTCAATGCCTCCAGGGAAGTAAAATCCGAATTCATTCCCCGCCTGGCCAGCCGCCATGAGCTGGACGGCATGTACGATCAGCTCAAGGAACTTCTCGTGCGCATCGATTATATCAAGCCCGAAAACCCGGATTACTGGATGGCCAATCTACGGCGTTTTTTCACCCGAATACAACTGAGAGCAAAGGATGTCTTGATTCTTCGGGGCCTGTGCCGCCAGATCGACTGGTACGCCAACAAACGTTACGAAGAAGGAAAAAATAATTCGGATTCACATAGAAAAGATGATGGGAAGACTATAATACGCGCGGGTTCGCAAGAATGACATTGATAACATTTTTAAGAGCGGAAAGATTGTTCCTGCAAATATCAGATCAATATCGCTTTCCGGGCTTGGCTGTCCTTTGGTGAAAGAACCGAAAAAGCCAATATCGACCACCCCGAATTTATGATTCAGGAAGGTTTTATCCGTCCTCAATTGGTTTATTATTTCCTCTGCAGTCAGTTCTTGCATTTCTTAATGCCAATCCCTTGAGATGGACTTAAAATGGCTTTCGTGAATACAGGCTGGGCGTTTCTGATCAGAAAATGGGCATGGTAAGGCATCAGAGATTAGACAACAAATGGGCTTTGTAGCATACAAAAAGATGGAAAGCCGGTAAATGAATTGGTTATTTAATTAATTACGGTCCCGGATGCCATGTGTTGATTGTTGGATTTGCACCAAGGATACTTTTCTGACCCTGTACATCGAAGTGTCTTACCTCAAATTTCGTTGCTGAAGTATTTCCGGGATATTCCGCCTGCCATCAAGGATACAATGGATAAAAACATCTGCTTCGATGATCTGGTAAATAATGCGGTAGACTTTCACATGAATTTCGCGATATTCATGTACGTCAATTCGTTGAAGCTCTGGAGGATAGTGACCTTTTTCCGGATTAAATGACAGGTTTCGGCAAGCTGTTTCAATTTCTGAAAAAATTTTTCCTGCGTTTTGCGGGTATCCGGATTTTTTTATATAATCATAGATTTCAAAAAGATCTTTTTCCGCATCAGAAATGACATAAACATTGTATTTCATTCAGATTGGTTTTCCAGAGTTTTTTTCAAGTCGCTGAAAATATCGGTAACAGGCCTGTAATCTCCCTTTCTAAGGCTATTTTGGCTTTGGGCTAGCATTTTCAACATAGCGAGACTTTCCTGGGTCTGTTCATACTGGACAAGATCCAGAAGAATCGCTTTGGCTTCCCCATTTTGGGTGATAACCATGGGCTGCCGGTTATTAACGATTTGTCGGACGATTTCCGAAGCGTGCGCTTTAAAATAGCTGATTGGCTTAACAGATTCACTGAGTTTCATATTGTTCTCCATAATTAATTTGACCTTAATTTGGCCCAAATTAAGATCTATGTCAAGATAAAACGGTGGAACCATCTACTGAAATTTTTGGAATTATGCGAAACGGTTTGCCATTGCTTTGCTCCAGCTTCTTCAATTATTATCGTTATCGGATATCGGGGGAGAACCGGGCGATCGGGGACCGTAAATCAGTAAATATCTAAGATAATAGTGATGATTATTTAGTTACTTACGGTCGCCCCCGTATTCCCTCGAATAATAACCGATCGTTGCACCGTCCACTTCAAAAACGAAAACGTCATTCTTTTCAATGTAATCCGAGCTGATGGTCAGCTCATTTTTCCAAATCTCAAAATAATTTTCGGGGTACTTCCAGTATCCTTTGGATGCAAAGGATATTTGGGTCAAAATCTCTGCTTCATCCGTATGGGCTGGTCTTATCATCGTTTTCACTTTCATCCCTTTGGAGGGCAAATGGAGGGGAAGTAGCCTCGATGTTATTTATAGGCATCTTCAAAAAGCAATCCCTGATAGATGATTTTGACTTTCCCTTCAAAATAAACTTCTTGAAAGGAGTTGTTCTCCCGGGAAAAATACACGCGCAGGATTTCGCCGCTCTTTACGGTTACCTCCACGGGAGAATCCACAAAATGACGTCCGGCGGCGGCCAGTACCGACGCAACCACTCCTGTTCCGCAGGCAAACGTCTCATCTTCAACGCCACGCTCATACGTCCGAACCCTCATCCGGTTACGATCCATGACTGTGGCAAAATTCGCGTTTGTTCCCCTTGGTTTAAATGTTTCGTGATTCCGGATTTTCCTGCCCATTTCCACAACATCGCATTCCTCGATGAAGGTGACAAAACAAACCGCATGGGGCACGCCGGTGTTAATGCAGTCCAGTTCCCATTCTCCGCCCTCAAGATAAATTTTGACGTTCTGTGTGAGGGCGGAAGGATCCGTCAGTCGGACTTTCACGATATCTCCATTCACTTCAGCTTTGATGATACCGGCCAGGGTTTCAAAGGACATGGTCCGCCCCGCGATGCCATTTTCAAAGGCAAAAAGCGCTACGCACCGGCTGGCGTTACCGCACATTTCTGCCATGGAGCCATCGGAGTTATAAAATTGCCATTTAAAATCAGCAACCGCTGACGGCTCAACCAGTAAAAGGCCATCCGCGCCGACGGATACTTTTCTCCGACACACCTGACGTACAAACATCGAGAGGCAGCCGACATCAAGGGATAAGTTTCGATTATCGATGATGATGAAATCGTTGCCGCTTCCACTCATCTTCCAGAATTTGATTGACCGTGATTCATCCATATTATCCATCACCTTTCAATATTTAAGAGCGCTATCTCGGCTTTGATACGCAGCCTCAAGACGGTTCCAAAATCACCCTCTTTGTCATTCCTGAAAAAACCGTAATCCAGGGGATAAGTTATATGGCGTCGACCAGGCCTGTTTGCTTGGCTTTCCTTCCCCCTTTTTCGCCATTTCCGTTGATAGAAAAATATTTGATCAGCACTGTTTTAGACTATAAACTGTCTACGGTACTTGATGAACCCTTTCTTCACCGAGCCAGCAAATCCAACCTTCTCGAAGAAGCGATGTGATTCAATGCGCTCGACTGAACTAAGAAGCATAATTTTGGAACAATTCGCCTTCTGGCAGAAACGTTCCACCTCGCATAAAAGCGCAGTACCCACACCCATCCCACGACAAGCGGAATTGACTACAAGGTTCTCGACAACTGCAAACGGCTGATTTTGAAACATGACGTCCAAGCACAGTGAGACAAGAATAGTTCCTATCACTAAACCATCAATTTCCCCAAGGAATAGTGCCGTGTTCTGATCCTGAGCCACCTCGGCCACCCGCTCAGGAAAGACTGATATTGCGGGGTTACTTACAAATTCTCGATAAAGGGCTTGTAAGGCTGAAGCATCGATGGATTCAGCTTTCCTGATTGTGATTTGGGGCATTGGTTTCTGTGATCCAAATGAATTGAATATTATCCATAGTCTGTCAGAAACTATCTGAGAAAGGATGGGTTCCGAAAAAAATGGATATTGGGTAAAATGCAGTTCTGAGTTCTGTCCAACCTCGGCGGGGTTCAATCGAACCACTGATAAGGATGGAAAATTACCTGCTGATACGATGGTTGTAAAGATGATTTTTATTTCATCAATGAATATTTGTTAGCCCGGGGGCTCACCAACGATGAAATCCGCCTTTGCCATGAGCTGGTGAATATCCCCACCGCACAATGCTCCTCCCTGAACCTGGCCCAGGCCGTGATGATCCTCTGCTATGAAATCTTCAACGCCTCCAGAGAAGTAAAATTCGAATTCATTCCCCGCCTGGCCAGCCGCCATGAGCTGGACGGCATGTACGATCAGCTGAAGGAACTTCTCGTGCGCATCGACTATATCAAGCCCGAAAACCCGGATTACTGGATGGCCAATCTTCGGCGTTTTTTCACCCGAATACAACTGAGAGCAAAGGATGTCTTGATTCTCCGGGGCCTGTGCCGGCAGATTGACTGGTTTGCGAAAAAGCAGTTTGAGGAAGGGGAAAAGGCCGGAAGGCAGGCTCGGTGTAATCGCTTCCATTCTCCCTGGCTATAAGGTTCTGAATTATGGTCCCTGCTCCCGAATTCCGGGGGCAGGGACCATGTGGATTAAACGGATAATTCACCGAACCTCCACCAAGAAGCAATCAGACACGCGAAAGGGCTTATACCTTGGCCTTATTCTTTGGGTTTTTGGCCGGTCACTTCCGCTGCAACTGCATTTGCGAATGTTTGTTCAATATCTTCCATCGAGGTTGAAGCTCCATAGATTCCCCCCCATGCAAAAGTCTTGCTGATTGAAAATGCCCCAACCTGCTTTTTGTCAGGCAATTCAATTATCTTTATTTCTCCGTCAATATGGATCTGTCCTAAACCCGCAAGCATGGAGCGAGCAAAGGCATTGCCTTTATCATATCTCGTCAGCAACAGTTCTATTTCATAGCTTTTCTTTTCTCCCTGTCCGTTATTGGAAAGCTTCAGATCATTGATTTTTATTCCTATAACTTCAGCCAACCGTACTTTTTCCGATTCAAGCAAGGTCACCCCGGTTTTGGCCTCAACTTTAACCGAGGTGTCATCTTTTGATTTGATCTTTGATTCCGGTGCAATCATCTGTGTAATATTTGCCTTGGGTGTACTTGATGCACACCCGATTGTCATCATAAAACAAACGCAAGGAACAACCAGAATTAAAAAAAATGTTCTCAGTTTCATAATAAACCTTCTCCTATCCAAGTGATGTTAACCCCATGGGAACAAGCAGATTCATGGCCTTTTAAAATACGTACCCTGCGCTCAAGCTTAGGCCATCAAGCATGATCTGGTCGTCCGTGTCCTGTATTTCGGTCCAGGTTGCCTTATATCCCCCCTTGAGTAACCAATGATCTGAAACGTCCCACCGAAAACCTATGGCTAAATTGTAGGAAAAATCCGTTTCATTAAAATCAAACCCACTGAAATCACCGTTAAAATTGATATACCCGATCCCGCCGCTGATCATGGGGGTAAACTTGCTTTTTAGAAGGTTACAGTCCAGATTCAAATCCATGACCGTGAGCGTGGAATCGCCATTGATGACGATACTGCCCTCACTCCCGGTGATATCTGTTGATCCAATGAGTAAATCCCCATTAAAATTAAGATGATCATTTAAATTATACCCATACCCTATTCCGAACACCGTTGAATCATCCACCTCCATCATTATTGAACCCAAATTCGTTGTATCACCGGACATGGATTGCAGGGATCCGAACAATTCACCTTTTCCGCTACGACTCCACTCCTGGGCACTGGTTGTGAAAGAAGTCATCACCAAAACAGCCATACTTAAAACCAAGATGTTTACGCTTTTTTTTGATACCATCTTCATAATCCTCTCCTATTGTATTGAGTAAATTAAATGGTGGTTGAAAAACAAAAAGAATAAATATGGGTTTAGCCGGGAAATACCCTTCGGCAGGGACATCTCAAAAATGTCCGGATGGAAGATTTTAACGTAAAATCATCCGTCCAATAAATTAATAAATCATAGTTTGTCAATTCCTATTATTGGGTATTCGATACGGACTATAAATACCCAATAAACCATCTAAAGCATTGGTTTAAATCCTTTTATTTTATATTGTTTTTAACCTATTTTCAAGCCATTCTTTTACCAGAATTTCAAGATCGCCACGATTTTGAGCCCAGCAATCTAAATTTCCGTTTTTCCTTAGGCCCTTTATTTCGATTTATTTCGTTCAAACCCCAGGATCAAATTCTCATACAGAGTTCAGATCAAAGCATGATCATAATTTGTAGGTTAATGATCATTAAATGCCCATCTTGGTTTTCAATTTCTGCCCTGAAACCTTATCAAGCCCTTGTTTTAGGCCACAATTCCCATTGGCACAGATCTTGTTAATAAAAGGGCAAAACCCATCCCTTCAAAAGGAGCATAATTATGAAAGAAAGCAAACCGTCAAAACCCAGCGACCTAAATACCTCCTCTTTGTTCCGCATGCCCTGGACCAATTCGGACAATGCCTTTTCCTGGTTGGAAATCACCCACCGGTGCAATCTGAATTGCGACTACTGCTATCAGAAAAACCGCGCCGACAGCGACAAGGACCTTTTACAGCTGGAAAGGGAATTGAACACCCTCATGAATCTGCGTAAATCAGACACCCTGTTCATCTCCGGAGGGGAACCCCTGATCCATCCGCAAATTGTGGACATTGTCCGAATGGCCCATACCCACCACCTCAAACCGGTTCTGGTCACCAACGGTCATTCCATCACTCCGGAAATCATCCATACGCTGAAAAAGGCCGGGGTTTTCGGATTTGTTTTTCATGTGGACCGGGGCCAATCCCGGCCGGGATGGATCGACAAAACTGAAAAAGAGCTGAATCAACTCCGGCAGGCCTATGCGGATATGGTTCATTCTGAAAAAGGAGTGGTCTGCGGTTTCAACATCACCATCCTGCCCGAAACTCTGCACGAGGTGCCGGATATCGTTACCTGGACCCTTGAGAACATCCACAGGGTTTGTACCGTTTCCCTGATCCCGGTCAGGGTTCCCGGGGAGGAAGACCCCTGGGATTTGTATGTCCGTGGAGAAAAGATCGCTTTCCAGGATACCGCTTTCCAGAAAAACAAATACAAGAATCCCTCCGGTATCCAACTTACAGCCAATGACATTTATTCCCGAGTTCGGGAAGTGATCCCGAACTTCCAGGCCAATGCTTTCCTGGGAGGAACCGAGGTGCCGGATGCCCCCAAATGGCTTTTCTCCAATATCATTGGAACCCACACCAGGGTTTTTGGGCATATGGGGCCCAAGGCCATGGAGACCTTACAAAACGGATACCATTTCTTCAAAGGGCGCTTCCTGTCCTTTTTAAAGCCTGGATTTTATTCAAGGGCAAAACTCCTGTTCCCCTTGGCCCTCCTGGACAGGGAACTTGGAAAAACCTGCCGTGCTTTTCTATGGGCTTGTTTTAAAAATCCCCTGACCCTGTTTAAAAAAGTCTCCATTCAAAGCCTTCTGATCCTTCAACCCCAGGATGTACTTCCCTCGGGGAAACAGGACCTCTGTGACGGATGCCCCAACAAAACCATCCATGAGGGGAAACTGGTCTCCATGTGCCGGGTGGAAGAATTCATGGCCTTCGGGGACATGGTTACCTTCCGAGCCAAGGAAACCTGCATGGAAACAGGGCAAGCCTATGGAGATGCCGCATGAACCTGAATAAAACTTTCTACTTTCATGGAGGATATGTCATGAATCGAAAAAACCGGTTTGATGTTCCGTGGAGGGTCGTCGGGAGTTTCCTGATCCTGATTCTATGCACGGGAGAGAGCTTTGCCCGGGAACCTTCCCCTTCCGTTCAGTCATTGATTTTCGAAGCCCTGGAACAATTCAAAACCCTGGAGGATTACACCTGCACCCTGGATAAACGGGTTTTAAAAAACGGAACTCTTTACGAAGATAGGGGAATATCCGTCAAATACAAAAAACCCGGGCATTACTATTTTCGATGGAGCCAAGGCACATCCAGGGGAAGGGAAGTCATTTTCGTGGAAGGCAAAAACCACGACAGACTTCTGGCCCACCCGGGAGGCATTTTTAAATTTATCACCCTTCACCTGGACCCGGAAGGCTCCCTGGCCATGAAGGAAAACCGCCATTCCCTGAAAAGCAGTGGCATGGAAAAGATCATCTCCTTGATGGAATCCAATTACTCACTGGCCATGGAAAAAGGCCTGGAGGTGATTCAATGCAAGGCCCAGGGAACCCTGGATGGCGAAAACGTGTGGATCATCGAGGGCTCCTTTCCGGACGGTCATGGGTTTTATGCACAAAAAATGACCCTATCCTTTTCCAAGAAACTCAAACTGCCGGTAAAAATCTCCATTTACGACGGCCAGGAGGCACTCCTTGAAGAGTATGTCTTTAATGATTTGTCCATCAACACAGGCGTAAGCGAAAAGGATTTTGACCCCTCAAACCCCGAATACAGCTATCTTGGGAGGTAACGCCATGAATCCCCTGCTCATTGCTGCGGGTTTTTCCTGGGTTTTGGCCCAGACCCTGAAAGTTCTCATCGGACTATGGCACTATGGTAGCCAGGACCGACCCCGAATCCTCTGGCGGATCCTTTGGGCCGGAGGCATGCCCAGCACCCATAGCGCCATGGTCTCCTCATCCACGGTGGTCACATTTTTATCCTCTGGCGGGCAGAGCGTGTTGTTCGGGCTTTCCCTGATCTTGGCCTGTATCGTCATCTATGACCGAAGCCGCATGCATTCCATTTATTGCCGCTTTCAGGATAGGTACCCTGTTTTTAAAAAGGAGGTTCAGAACGATCCCATGCTGAAAGACCTCATGGGTCATCGCTTATCGGAACTTCTGGCAGGGGTCTTAATCGGCCTGGCTTCCGGGGTGGGGACGATGCAGTTATTCGCCTATGGAACAAAAGTGTATTGACAGGTTTTGCATGGAACATGTACATCTAATGCATGCCAAAATTCTTTGATTTGAGCAAAAACGATAGAAACTTTTTCCGAATGGTTCAAGACGCCATCTTCTGCAACCCTTTCAGCCGCCAACGCGCGGATCTGGATGCAGGCATCGCAGGCCGTAAAGGCCTTCCCCTTGGGGCCGGGGTGGACAAAGCCATTGAAGCCGTTGCCCAACGGGCGAAGAATCTGATTCAAGAGGGCAAAGGAGATCTAAGGGGATACGGATCCGTATCGGACCGGGAACTGGTTCGCAGCGGATTTCTTTTTGATTTATTTTATCGATACCTTGGCGAATTTGACGAACTCATCACCCGCCAATTGGAAAGCAAGGAAAAACCCTGCCCCGTGCCCTTTGCAAATAAGGTTCTTCAGGAGATGAAGGACCGGGGGTTTGCCCACAAGGAATCCCTTCATTACCTTGCCTTCATGTACCAGCTCAGACGGGCTTTTTTCTTCATCTTCAAAGGCCTGGTGGGTCAAAACCCTTCCATGGAAGATCTTCGATGTCGTTTGTGGAACAATATTTTCACCTTTGATTCCCATTTATACGAAACCTACCTGTGGGACCGCATGGAGGACTTTTCCACCATCCTCCTGGGAGAAACCGGGACCGGCAAGGGAACCGCCGCCGCCGCCCTGGGAAGGTCCGGGTATATTCCTTTCAATGAGAAAACCGGCTGTTTCGACGAGAGTTTTGCAGGCAGCTTCATTGCCATCAACCTGTCCCAGTATCCGGAAACCCTGATTGAATCGGAGCTTTTCGGGCATAGAAAAGGAGCCTTCACCGGGGCTGCCGCCGATCATATGGGCGTGTTTTCAAGGTGCCCGAAACATGGCTCCATTTTTTTGGATGAAATCGGCGAAGTGCCGGTTCCCATCCAGATCAAGCTCCTCCAGGTCCTTCAGGAAAGGACCTTCATCATGGTGGGGGATCACAGACAGATGCGTTTTGAAGGAAGGGTCATTGCTGCAACCAACCGGCCCTTGAACGAGCTGAGAAACCAGGGAAAATTCCGGGATGACTTTTATTACCGCCTGTGCTCGGATATCATCACCGTTCCCGCCCTGCGGGACCAGATCAAAGAAAATCCCGCTTGCTTTGATGAAATCCTGGGCCATACCATTGACCGGATCATGGGAAAACCTTCAGGTGCGCTACACGCAACCCTCAAGGATCTTCTTCTTGCTGATTTGGGGAAGGATTATTCCTGGCCGGGCAATGTTCGGGAACTGGAGCAGGCCATTCGCCGGGTACTCATTACCCGGAAGTATTCACCGGTTCCGGAAAACCCACCCCCCCAAACCAGCCCGGGCAATATAAATCAGATCCAGGAGGGGACCCTGGATGCCAGAAACCTTCTTGAATCCTACTGCACCATGCTCTATGAAAAGCATGGCACCTACGAAAAAGTCGCCCGGATCACCGGCCTGGACCGGAGAACCGTGAAAAAGAACATCCGGGTGCCATAAAAATTGTTAATGATCCGATGGAGCCTTTTTGGGCAGGGAGCAGGCGTGCTTGCTCCCTACTGCTGTCTCCTGTATTCTGATTTTAATACTTGGCATCGGCATATTCCAGCCAACCCCCGGCCTCCACGAGGGACCGGTCAAAGCCGGAAATGGAAAAGGGGATTTCCGTGGTTTTTCCATTTCCTTGGATTTTGAAGACATTTTCCTTTAAATCCGTGGTCAACCTCGTGTCGGGGCCTGAAAAATTGGAGAACAGCTCTTCAATCTGATCTGCCGCAAGTTCCACGGCCATCATACCGCAATTGAACATGTTCTGTCGAAAAATACGGGCATAGCTGGTGGCGATCACCAGGTTGATGCCGTTGACTTCCAAGGCCCAGGGGGCATGCTCACGGGAGGAACCGCATCCGAAGTTGGACCGGGTGATGACCACATTTTTTTCCGCAATATCGGCCAGGGGATTGAATTCTTCCAGTACCAGATCCTCCAGAAGATGGGGCTTCAACGCCTCCTTGCTGACCGTTGTGAGGTATTTGGCCGGAATGATTTCATCGGTATTGATATCGGATCTGTCCAGAAATAGAACGCGACCGTTAAAGTTTTTCATGCTTTATCTCCTGTTCCCGAATAATTCCGAATTGGTGATATATCCTGCAATGGCCGATGCGGCTGCAGAGGCCGGGCTCATGAGATGCACCCTCCCGCCCTTGCCCATGCGCCCGAAAAAATTCCGGTTGGTGGTGGAGGCGCAGACCTCCCCTTCGGCCAGAACCCCGTTGCTCATGCCAAGACAAGCTCCACAAGTGGGGTTGGTGACGCAGAATCCGGCATCGGCAAAGATTTTCAAGATCCCTTCCGAAAGGGCCGCGTTGTAAATATCCGTGGTGGCCGGGGACACAATGCCCCTCACATGGCCTGCGAGTTTTTTGCCTTCAAGAACCTTGGCCGCGATTCGAAGATCTTCCAGTCTGCCGTTGGTGCAGGACCCGATATAGACCTGATCGAGTTTGACATGGGCCAGATCCTTCACCGGCTTTACCTGGTCGGGCTTGAATTCCACGGTGGAAAGGGGTTCCAGATCGCTCACGTCCAGGTCGATCACCGCATCGTATTCGGCATCCGCATCGGAGGCGAACTTTTCATAGGCCTTCAAAGCGTCTTCTTTGGAGGCAAACTCATCTTCAATGAATTTCCACAGGTAGTCCACGGTGGTCCTGTCCGGCATGCAGATTCCCGAGGTTCCTCCGGCTTCAATGGCCATGTTGCAAAGGGTCATCCGGGCTTCCATGCTCATTTTATCGATGACCGGACCGGAAAACTCCATGACCCGGTCCGTGGCGCCATTCACCGTTAATTTGTGGATGATGGAAAGGATCACATCCTTGGCAAACACCCCTTGGGGCAATGTGCCGGTGACATTGATCTTGATGGTTTTGGGGTATTTCAGAGCACAGACGCCTTTTAATATCCCCACTTCCAGATCTGTGGTGCCCACGCCGGCGGCAAAAGCGCCGAAGGCCCCATGGGTGCAGGTGTGGGAATCGCCCATGATGATGGTATAGCCGGGCCGGACAAATCCTTTTTCCGGAAAAATGGCATGACACACCCCGTTTTTACCGATATCAAAAAAATCCACGATGTCCTGACGTCTGGCCCAATCCCTTAAAATCTTGCCCTGGGTGGCGGTTTCCGAATCCTTGGCCGGGGTCACGTGATCGATCACGACCTTGATTTTGGTCTTGTCAAACACCCTGTCTTTCCCCCTTGCAATCAAATCATTGATGGCGATGGGAGTGGTGATTTCATGGCAGAACACGGCATCCAGTCTGAGGACGTACATATCTTCCGAAGGATTGTCCACACGGTGGGTGTCGAATATTTTTTGCGCGATGGTTTTTCCCATAGGGTCTCCTTGTTTTAGCAAATTAATGGGTCTCATATCAGTCGGAATCGGTTTTCAAGACCGCCAGAAAAGCCGATTGGGGAATCATCACCTGGCCCACCATTTTCATTCTTTTCTTCCCGGCTTTCTGTTTTTCCAGCAATTTCCGTTTCCGGGAGATATCCCCGCCGTAGCATTTTGCCGTCACATCTTTTCGAAAAGCCGAAACGGTTTCACGGGAGATGACATTGCCGCCGATGGCCCCCTGGATGGCGATCTTAAACATCTGCCGGGGAATTTCCTCTTTGAGCTTTTCGCAGGCATGCCGGGCCCGTTCAACGGCACGGTCTTTGTGCACCAGCTGGGACAGGGCATCCACCCGATCACCGTTGATGAGGATATCCAGCTTGGCCAGATCCCCGGGTCTGGAATCAATGATATCGTAGTCAAAAGACCCGTACCCCTGGGTAATGGATTTGAGTTTGTCGTAAAAATCGTAGATCACTTCCGCAAGAGGCAGCTCAAAGATCATTTCCATGCGGTTGCTGCTGAGATACTGGTAGGTCTTGTTGATCCCCCTGCGGTCCAGACAGAGTTTCATGACCCCGCCCATGTACCGGTCCGGGATGATAATGGCTGCACGGATAAACGGTTCCAGGGCGGTTTCGATTTTCATGGGATCCGGATAAAGGGCCGGGTTGTCGACCACCATTTCCATGCCGTCCTTCATGATCAACCGATACTGAACCGAGGGAGCCGTCATGATCAGGGAGAGGTCGAATTCTCTTTCCAGGCGTTCCTGGACCACTTCCAGATGGAGCAATCCCAGAAAACCGCATCGGAACCCGAAGCCCAGAGCCGCGGAGGAGTCTTTTTCATAGATCAGAGAGGCATCGTTGAGCTTGAGTTTTTCAAGCCCCACGGCCAGCTCTTCATACCCGTCGGACGCCACCGGATAAATGGATGAAAACACCACGGGTTTGGATTCTTTAAACCCGGCATGGGCTTTATCACAGGGCCGGTTCTTCAGGGTGATGGTATCCCCGCACCGGGTGTCACTGACGGTTTTGATTCCGGCAATGAAATATCCCACCTGGCCGGCGGTAAGCTTCTTCTGGGGAACCCGGACGATCTGGAAAAGCCCCACCTCTTCCACCTTGTAGGTGGCGTTGTTGGACATGAATTTGATTGTGTCCCCGGGTTTAACCTCTCCGTCAAAGATCCGAATGTGCACAACGGTTCCCCGGTAGGCATCGTAATGGGAGTCAAAGATCAGGGCTCGTAAGGGGTCTTCGGGGTTGCCCTTGGGCGAGGGCAGCCGGGTCACAATGGCTTCCAAAATTTTGTCGATGCCGATTGCCATTTTTGCAGACGCCAGAATGGCGGTTTCCGGGTCCAGGCCCAGGTCCTTCGAAATCTGATCCTTCACCCATTCAATGTTGGCCGACGGCAAGTCGATTTTATTGATCACCGGTATGATTTCAAGTTCATGTTCCATGGCCAGGTATAAGTTGGCCAGGGTCTGGGCCTCCACCCCCTGACTGGCGTCCACAAGAAGAAGCGCCCCTTCACAGGATTTGAGTGCCCGGGACACTTCATAGGTAAAATCCACATGCCCCGGCGTGTCGATGAGGTTCAGGGAATAGGTAATGCCGTCCGCCGCCTTATAGGGCAGGCAAACGGTATTGCTTTTGATGGTGATTCCCCGTTCCCGCTCAATATCCATGGTGTCCAGAAGCTGATCCTTGAAATCCCGGTCGGAGATCATTCCCGTGGCTTGAATCAGGCGATCCGACAGGGTGGATTTGCCATGATCGATATGGGCGATAATACTGAAATTCCTGATATGTTTCATTATTCCTGACAATCAAAGTTTCATAAAAAAATGTTCCGGCATCCGGCTTTATCCGCCAAATGCCGGTTGACAGTAAGTTTCTTTCCAGTTATATAATAATTCCTTATACTAAAGGCACCTATCTACAGACTGTTGGCAGAAATGTCAAGATCCGTTCCCAAAAGCAATCTTGACAAGAACCCATATGCCGGGACTATAAAATATAATGATAAACCGTCATGTTCTGATTGTTGATGATGACTCCAATGTCCGAGTTCCCATGCAGGAATTCCTGGAGCATTCCGGATTCATGGTCTCCGCCGCAGAGACGGCTGAAAAAGCCATGGATTTGATCGTTCACGATGGCGTTCATGTGGTGATCACGGATATTCAACTGCCCGGCATGAACGGGTTGGACTTCACCGACGCCATCAAAGCCGCCAGGGCCGACATTGATGTGATCGTCATCACCGGATTCAGTACGGATTATTCCTATGAAGAGGCTGTGGAAAAAGGGGCCTCGGACTTTATTTTCAAACCGGTCCGGTTCCGGGAATTGCTCCTTCGCCTGAAGAGAGTTTTAAAGGAGAAAGACCTTTCCGAAGAGCGGGACCGCATGCTGAGCGAGTTGAAAAACCTGGCCATTACAGACGCCCTCACCAATCTCTATAATTCCCGGCAGTTTTATAACCAACTGGAGCTGGAGATGGGCCGCTCCGTCCGCTATCACCATCCCCTGTCCCTCATGCTTTTTGACATCGACCATTTCAAGGAGTACAACGATACCTACGGCCATCTTGAAGGAGACAAGGTGCTGGTACGCATCGGCCAGACCGTCAAATCCCTGCTCCGTACCATGGACACGGCCTACCGCTATGGAGGAGAAGAATTCACCGTCATCCTTCCGGAAACCATCGGCGAAGAAGCCGTAACGGTTGGAGAAAGGATCCGGAGTTATATCGCTTCTGAAAAATTCATCCAAAATGGAAAGATCATTTCCGTGAGCGTCAGCGTGGGAATTGCGCAGTTTGACTACTGTGAGGAGACCCCGGAATTTGTCAAGCGAGCGGATCAGGCCATGTATCTGTCCAAGGATAAAGGCCGGAACCAGGTGTCCTATATCCTGCAACCTGTAATGGTCGAGCAGGATAAAACCCTTAAAACCTGAACACGACTTTCAGCAGCAAATCCCCTCGACCCCCTTCCGGGGTTATTTTCCCCAATCCCTTTAGTTTCAGCAGGCTTCCCTCCCTGGTTTTCGGTTGAACCGCCACCCTGAACAATCGGTTTTTAAATCCCCAGGGCACGTTGATCATCTTATGGGTTCCGGCAAGGGCTTCATAGGGGGCCAGAACAAGGGTTCCATAAACATTGGAGTCCCCGGGGGGGCCGGAAGGGTGAACAACCTGAAGCCGGTGGGTTTTTTTCCTTTCCGTGAACCGGCTGACGACTTCGGACTTCAAGGGAAAGGGAATGTTCATGATGAGTTTTATCAGAATCATACCGAAAATAAACCCGCCGATATGGGCCCACCAGGCGATTCCCGCCATCTGGCCGTGGCTGCCCGCGGCATTGAGAATCTGAAGGAGAAACCACAGTCCGAGGAAAAAATAGGCCGGAATTTCCACAAACCAGGGGATGAAAAGGATGGGAATCAGCGTAAGAATTTTGGCATGGGGGTAGAGAAGAATATAGGCCCCCATGACCCCTGCGATGGCGCCGCTGGCCCCGATGGTGGGAATCTGGGAATCCAGATTGAAGACCAGCTGAACCACGCCGGAGCCAACACCGCAGGCCAGATAAAATCCCAGGTATTTTACATGCCCCAGACGGTCTTCGACATTGTCCCCGAAAATATACAGGGACCACATGTTCCCCAGAAGATGCAGGAACCCCCCGTGGAGGAACATGAAGGAAAAAAGTGAAAAAAACTTCTCCCCGGTTGAAAAATAGGTCGAAAGAGCCGGATGGGTGAATTTGGCCGGAACCAAGCCGTAGAAAAATACAAATTTATCCATGACGGGCCCCTGGCCCATCTGGATCAGAAACACCAAGACGTTGACCACGATGATGGCCGTATTCACCATCGGATAATTTTTATTCTGTATGGTATCCCGAAGGGGCAGCATAGGAAATTGCCTTGGTTCCCTGGAATTCCGGGGAGTCTATTATTTTTTTTCGGAGCTGACTGCAAAACGTTTCGGTTTGGCCGGGATCAAGGCGCACGAAAATTTCAACCGGAGGAATACTATACGTATTTTGAGGATTGAAATTTGAGCGCAACGCAGAGGTCGGCCGAACTGGAGCGTTTTGCTTCAGATCAGGGCCTTGATCCTCATACTCAAGTCCACAGACCTCGCCGAGTGGGTGAGTGCTCCCGAGGAGATGATGTCCACGCCGGTATCCGCAAGCTCAGAAAGGGTCTTTGCGGTCACATTGCCCGACACTTCCACAAGGGCTTTCCCATTGATGACCGAGACAGCTTCCCTCACCTGGTCGAGGCTCATATTATCCAGCATGATCACTTCCGCTCCGGCTTTGATCGCTTCCCGGACTTCAACCAGGTTGGTCACTTCCACTTCGATTTTCACCAGATGGGAGATCTGTTTCCTGATTTTTTCAACCGCAGGGGTGATGCCGCCGCAGGCTGCAATGTGGTTGTCCTTGATGAGAACCCCGTCGTAGAGTCCGGTTCTGTGATTATACCCCCCTCCCGTTCGCACGGCGTATTTTTCCAGAACCCTTAAGCCCGGTGTGGTTTTTCGAGTATCCACCAGGCGAACCGGTTTATTCTTGATAATTTCCACATAGGATCGCACCAGGGTTGCAATGCCGGACAAATGCTGCATGAAATTCAGGGCGGTCCGTTCCCCCTTGAGCAGGGCCCGCATGTTCCCTTCCACGGTAAGGGCTGTTTCCCCTTTTTCCACCCGGTCCCCATCCTTAAACACGGATTCGAAAAACAGGGTGGAATCCAGATGGGTGAACACCTGTTTGGCAATCTCCAGACCGGCAAGCACCAGGGACTCTTTGGCCACGATGATTCCCAGGCCTTTGGTTTCTTCCGGCACGGCATAATCCGTGGTGATATCTCCGGAGCCGATGTCTTCCTCAAGGGCTAATTTGATAAGATCCGATACGGAATGCATATTTCCCCCTAAAATGAAATCAAATGGATTTGATTTTATCGATATTCACCTGGACCTTCTCCTGTTTTTCCAGAAGGAGCGCCTGCTTTTCTTTGACCTTCTCCACCACGTCCAAAGGCGCCTTTTTAAGGAAATCATCATTGGACAGTTTTTTGGAAAACTGGATCATTTCCTTTGAAATTTTATCCAGCTCCTTTTCCAGGCGTGATATTTCCTTTTCAACATCAATGATGCCTTCCAGAGATGCGAAAACCGTGGCCCCGTCGATCACCGCCAGGGCCGAGGATTTCGGTTTTTCCCCCGGAACCGTAATGGAAATGGCATCCAGCCGGGCCAGATGGGTGATCATGTCCTTTTCTTTTTCCAGGACCTCCCGAAGGCTTTCTTCGGAGGACTGAATCACCACACGAAGTCCCATGGACGGCGAAATGTTCATTTCCCCCCGGATATTCCGGATTCCCGTAATGGCTTGAACCAGAAGGGTCATCTCGGCCTCGGCTTTTTCATTCTTCATTCCCGTGAAGGCATCGGGCCTGTCCAGGAGAAAGGACATTTGGCTCACAGAACCTTTTGTGCCCGGCAGTTTGTGCCAGATTTCCTCGGTGACAAAAGGGATAAACGGGTGAAGCAGAATCAGGGTTTCCCTTAAAGCATGCCACAGGGTCTTCAGGGTCGATTCTTTGTGTTCTTCCCCCAAATGACCGTATAGCGACGGTTTTATGGCTTCAAGGTACCAGTCGCAGAACTCATGCCACACGAACTGATAAAGGGCTCCGGCGGCTTCGTTGAACCGGTAAAGGTCCAAGGCCCGGGAGACGCTTTCCACGGTGGTGTGAAGGCGGGACAGGATCCATTGGTCCGGCAGAGAGGATGGATTCGGTTTTGAATCCTCATCCCCCGATTTCAGGTGCATGAAGGAAAAACGGGCCGCATTCCAGAGTTTGTTGATGAAATGCCGGTATCCTTCCACCCGTTTTTCAGACATCCGGATATCCCGGCCCTGGGCCGCAAAGGCCGCCAGGGTGAAGCGGAAAGCATCCGTGCCGTATTGATCGATGATGGTGAGAGGGTCGATGACGTTGCCCACGGACTTGCTCATCTTCTTCCCTTCCTCATCTCTGACCAGGGCATGGATGTACACCTCTTTGAAAGGCACTTCCTTCATGAAATGGGTTCCCATCATCATCATGCGGGCCACCCAGAAAAACAGAATATCAAACGCCGTCACCAGCACGGCCGTGGGGTAGAATTTCTTCAGCAGGGGGGTTTTTTCCGGCCATCCCATGGTGGAAAAAGGCCAGAGAGCCGAAGAAAACCAGGTGTCCAGCACATCGGTTTCCTGAACGAGGTTTTTGCTTCCGCAGGAAGGGCAAGCCTCCGGTGCTTCGGTGGCCACGGCTATTTCATTGCAGTCCGTGCAGGTCCAGGCCGGAATCTGGTGTCCCCACCAGATCTGACGGGAGATGCACCAGTCCCGAATGTTTTCCATCCATTCAAAATAGGTTTTGGTCCACATTTCGGGAATGATTCGGGTCTCGTTGTTGTTTACGGCATCCATGGCTTTTCGGGCCAGGGTCTTGGTGGCCACAAACCATTGTTTGGAGAGATTGGGCTCAATGGTGGTCCGGCATCGGTAGCAGTGACCCACGCTGTGCTGATGGGGGTCGATTTTGATCATCAAACCTTTTTGTTTAAGAGCCTTGACCACCGCCTCCCGGCAGGAGAACCGGTCCTGTCCCTTGAACCGGCCCGCGGCTTCGGTCATGACCCCGTCATCGCCGATGACTTTAATGCTTTCCAGGTCATGGCGCTTGCCGAGTTCAAAATCATTGGGGTCATGGGCCGGGGTGACTTTCAATCCGCCGGAGCCAAAGGCCATGTCCACGTATGAATCTTTAATGATGGGGATTTCCCGTTCCATCAGGGGGAGGATCACGGCTTCGGAGGCAAGATTCTGATACCTGGGATCATCCGGGTTCACGGCCACCGCCGTATCCCCCAACATGGTTTCGGGCCGGGTGGTGGCCACCACAATGCCGCCTTCTCCTGCGGCAAAAGGATAAAGGATGTGGTAGAGATGGCCGTTGTGGTCTTCATGGTCCACTTCCAGGTCCGCCAGGGCGGTTCTGCATCGAGGACACCAGTTGATGATATAGTTCCCCTGGTATATCAGGCCCTCGTCATAGAGCTGGACAAAGACTTTTTTTACCGCAATTGACAGGCCTTCGTCCATGGTGAACCGTTCCCGGTCCCAATCGCAGGAGGCTCCCAGGCGTTTGAGCTGGTTGATGATGGCGCTGCCATACTCCTCCCGCCACTTCCAGACCGCTTCGATGAATTTCTCCCTGCCCATCTCGTGCCGGGTGATGCCCTCAGCCGCAAGTTTCTTTTCCACCACATTCTGGGTGGCGATTCCGGCGTGATCCGTTCCGGGAATCCACAGGACAGCATCCCCCCGAAGTCTTCTATACCGGCAGAGAATATCCTGAAGGGTGATATTCAGGGCATGCCCCATGTGCAGCACGCCGGTGACATTGGGGGGAGGGATGACGATCGCAAAACCTTTGGCGTTCGAATCCGGTGTGGCGGAAAACATTTTGTTGCTTTCCCAGTATGCATACCACCGGGCCTCTACATCGTGGGGCTCGTAGCCTTTGTCCAGAAGATCGGAACTCATAATAGTACTCCAGTTAGCCATTTACTCCGGTTTTCTCCATGAAAAAAAGGGGACGGGCTTCATCCCCCTTTACCGGAAGCATTTTTTCATCAGGTTTGTTTTACCCGGGTTTTCGGGTCTGGTCCCTGATCAATTCACTTATTTTACCAATTTCCTTTTTCACGGCAATTTCAAAAAGCGCCATGATCCTGGCTTCAATTTTGTTCTGAAAAAGCTTATCCACCGCTTTTTCCACAGCAGCCTCCAGCCGGCCCGGGGAAAGGCTTGACCATTCGGCCAGATCCCGTTCCTCCGGGCTCATATCCGAAAGAACCTTATGCCCCGTGATCTCAGACACCAGGGTTCCCAGATCCTCCATGTCCTTGCCAAGATCATCGAATTCATTGACTTCAGTCCGGACTTCAACCACATCCGTCAGATCGATGATCAGGTCATCGTCTTCCTCATTGCCGAATTCATTTTCTGCGTTCATGGCATCCGTATTCCCGTGATATTCCGTCGGTCGCTGTTGTGCAAATACTGAGAATTTAAACAATAAATGGGATCTATCATACCACCGGTTTTGTGTCAAGGATTCGGGCTGCTGCTCATGGGAGCCCTCATTTGATTTTATGGACGGGAAAAAAATGATTTGCAGGAGAACCCGTCCCGTAATAAAAAGGTTCCATGCGATACTTTTATATCCAGCCCCAAACCATTCAGGGTAAAAAAGCCCTTATTACAGAACCCGATGCCGGGCATATTCGAAAGGTGTTGAGGCTGAAACCCGACGATTCCATCGGCCTTCTGGACGGGGAAGGATTCGAGTATCTTGCCCGGATTGAAGAAATCTCAAACCATGGCATCCATGTCCTCATCGAAAATCAATTCCCTTGCACCACAGAATCCCCCCTTTCCCTGACCCTGGCCCAGGGGTTTTTAAAGGAATCCAAAATGGATGATCTGGTGCGCCAGCTCACAGAACTGGGGGTGAACCGCTGGCTTCCCTTTATGGCGGAAAGATCCATTTCCAGGCCGGATGAAAAGCAACTGACCCGGCGTATGGAACGATGGCGAACCATCTCCAGCCAGGCCATCAAGCAGTGCCACCGGGGAAGGTTCATGGACATCGAGAGGGCGTTATCCTTTCAGGACATGGTTTTATCCGCAAAAAACCATGATCTTGCCCTTCTCTTCTGGGAAGAGGAAACCCGGCCGTTGAGGGAAATCCAAGCCTCTTTCGGGGCACACCCCATTGCATCGGTTTTTATCGTCATCGGGCCGGAAGGGGGATTGACCCAAGAGGAAGTGGGTCATGCCAAAGCAGCCGGTTTTCACATCGCCGGGCTGGGACCCAGAATTTTAAAGGCTGAAACCGCCACCCTCGCGGCCTGCTCACTGATCCAGCACCTTTTTGGGGACCTGGGGTAAAAATTGCTTGACAACCCAAACCGCTTTTAATAGATACAGACACTTAATTTTTGGTGTGTGCCGAGGTAGCTCAGTCGGTAGAGCAGGGGACTGAAAATCCCCGTGTCGGCGGTTCGATTCCGTTCCTCGGCACCATTTATATCAAGGGTTTAGCCGGTTTTGGCCAAATCCTTTTTTTATTTGTATTGAAGTTGTCCCCACTTTGTCCCCACTTGATGTAAAATTTTATCTCTTATTCTTTTTGGGCATGACTTGGTTCCCATATTATTTGATTTAGAGGGCAAATATTTTGTAGTTCTTTCTGAGTCAGTCCGCTCTCCTTCCGTAATTCGATCTGCCTGTCCCAATGTTAACGCTTCTCCAGAAGTGCTTCTTCATAGAATCTTTTTTCCATGAGTGCCTCCTAATATTTTTGGGCTACATCATGGCACAGCTTTTCCCTTAGTCGAAGATGGCGTTAATTGAGCGCTTAATTGCAGGAATCACAACTTTCATGAGATCTGAAGAACTCTTGATAGATCAACCTAATCACAAGTTTGGGCCAATCGAGGCTACCCACAAGATATGGGGGGGCCGATCGAGACAATCGTTTCCCAAGTGAGGTGGAACGAAGCCTATACGGGAAGGTCGCCATTCGCTTTTGAGATTATTAAAGCAGTAAGGTTTTGAATCAATTCCTTGATCTATTGTTCAGCAGAGTTATTGTTCGGTGAATTTATCAAGATTGCCGGTGATGAAATCTGCAAAGTCAGCCCCTTTATATCTTGGATGACAGCCTTGTCTCCCAGCATAAGCTGATATGGGCCGATCGCATTCCATATCTCACTTCCAACACACACTTTGCCGGTTGCGCCGTCCCACTGTCACGCCCGACTTTAAAATGTAATTTTATTCCCGGTTTGAAGATGTAATTTTATTCTGCTTTATTTTCTTCAAAAAAGAATTTTTAAAATCCTTTTCTTCATTTTTCTTCCGGTATTTTCCTCGAAATTATTCTTCACAAAATAAACCCGTTCATCCATAGATCTTGTTCCTGAAGGGATAAGGTGAATGGGAATCACATTAAAGATAAAGTGCCGTCATTGCAAACAGTTATTTGTGCCTGACCCAAGGAACAGGAACCGGCAAAGGTTCTGTGGAAAGCCTGCATGCCGCAAGGCGAGCAAGGCTTGCAGCCAGGAAAAATGGCAAGAGAAACCGGAGAACCGGGACTACTTCAAAGGACCTGAGAATGTTGCGCGGGTTCAGGAGTGGAGGATGCAAAATCCGGGGTACTGGAGACACCCCTCATCCAAGGATCTTGCGTTACAAGATCCCTTAAACGTACAACATGCTGAAAACAATATTGAAAATCATGATAAAGATGTTTCATCGAATTCTGCGTTACAAGATCTCTTAACAGTACAACCTACCGTGATCATTGGTTTAATTGCCAACTTTATCGGGTCTGCGTTACAAGATGACATCGCCATCACCCTCCAACGTATGCAACAATCGGGGCAGGATATTTTATACCGTCAACCCCGAACGAAAGGAGGAAAAAGTGATTGTGAAAACCCCTGTTTTAACAGGTCGCGTGAGAAAGGTTCCCGCAAGCTTCAGTTGGATCGACCATCGGCTGGTGAGCGACGGGCACATGGAGGGGTGCAGCCCTGAAGCTTGCGCGTTGTATCTGTTTCTGGTGTGCGTGGGCGATGAAAAGGGATTAAGCTATTACGGGGATGGCTCCATCATGGGCAAGTTGTCCATGGACCGGCAGGTTTTGGAAAGCGCAAGGTGGGAGCTGATCCGTAAAGGTTTGATCGCATGGAGAAAGCCAATTTATCAGGTGCTGAGTCTTGAGCCGGTTGCGACAGCAAATCCAAGGGGAGGCGTATTGAGCCTCGGGGATATTTTGAAAAACGCCCTGGAGGTGAGCCGTGATTGATTATGAGACCTATGTGAGACTCCGGAATTATTATGAACAGGACGGTTTGACCGCAGGCCAGATTGCGGAAGCGCTTTCCATAGACTGCCGGACCGTAGAAAAGTGGGCCAATACCAAGCGGTATCAGCCCCGGAAATCCTCCCGGAGAAAGAGCAAGTTGGATCCCTTCAAGGAGCATATTGTGAGGATGCTGGAGAAGCATCCGTACAGTGCGGCCCAGATCTTTCAACAGGTCAAGGAGTACGGTTATGAAGGAGGAGTCACCATTGTTGAGGATTACGTCAGAAAGGTTCGGCCTCCAAAGACTCCTGCCTTTTTAAAGCTGGTGTTTGCTCCCGGAGAATGCGCTCAGGTTGACTGGGGATCGTACGGCACCGTTCGTGTGGGATCCACCACCCGGCGGTTGAGTTTTTTTGTCATGGTTCTGTGTCATAGCAAAATGATGTATGTGGAGTTTACGGTATTGCAGACCATGGAGCACTTTCTGGGCTGTCATCAGAACGCTTTCCGGTTCTTCGGGGCGGTACCGCAGAAAGTCATGGTGGACAATCTGAAGACCGCGGTACTCAAGCGCATCGTGGGTCGTGCCCCGGTGTTCAACCCCCGGTATCTGGACTTTGCCGAACATTATGGTTTTTCCATTGTTCCCTGCAATGTGGGAAAGGGAAATGAAAAAGGGATTGTGGAAAATGCCGTGGGCTATGTCAAAAAGAATCTTCTGAATGGTTTGGACATCTCGGATTTTTGCATCCTGGAACCTTATGCCCGGCACTGGCTGGCAACGGTGGCCAATGTGAGGAATCACCGGGAAACCGGTAAAAGGCCCGAGGATCTGTTCTGCGATGAGAAAAGCAGTCTTCAACCCCTGCCGGTTGAACCCTACGATATCGGGGTGGTGAAACACATGCGGGCTTCCCGTCAGTTCCGGGTGACCCTGGACAGCAACCGTTACAGCGTACCCGCACAGTTGGCCGGAGTGGGCCTGACGGTGAAAATGTATCCCGACAGGATTTGCATGTATCATGAGAACTCCCTGGTGGCGCGGCATGTGCGAAGTTATGACCGCCTGAAGGACTTTGAACATCCGGATCATCCCAAAGTTCTTTTGGAGCAACGCAAGAAAGCAAGGGATCAGAAAATCTTCATGCGGTTTCTTTCGTTGTCTGAAAAATCCGAAGCCTATTACCGGCAGTTGGAGCAACGCCGCATGAATCCGGCTCATCACATCCGCCAGATCGTTGCCTTAAGCGAAATCCATGGCAAGGAGAAGGTGGCCAGGGCCATGGAAGACGCCTTCTGCTTTGCCGCTTTTTCTTGTGAATATATTGCAAATCTTTTGGAGCAAAGGTCCCGTCCCCTGCATGAACCGGGCGTTCTTCACCTGACCCGCGCAAGTGATCTTCTGGATTTGACCCTGGATCAACCGAACCTTTCCATTTACACTCTTAAAGGAGATGACCATGAATGATTTTATCCAGCAGCTAAACTACTTGAAACTGCCCTATATCCGGGAACATCATGAAACCGTGGCTCAATCCGCCGCCCGGAACCAATGGACCCATATCCACTTTCTCTCCGAGCTGATCCGGCAGGAATCCAATCTTCGCCAGGATCGCACCATCGCCCGCCGGGTGAAAACCGCAAGGTTCCCCGTGATCAAAACCCTGGATCAGTTCAACTGGTCCTGGCCCAAAAAAATCAACCAGGTCCAAATACAGAATCTGTTTCGATTGAAGTTCATTGAAGACAAAAGCAATGTGATCTTTGTGGGCGGGGTGGGTTTGGGGAAAACCCATCTGGCTTGTGCCCTTGGCTATCAGGCCTGCCTCAAGGGCCATAAGGTTCTGTTCGCCTCCGCCGTGGATGCAATCAACCACCTCATCGCAGCCCAACATGCCGGGAACCTGAAACAGGAATTGAAGAGATACCTCAATCCATCCCTGCTCATCCTCGATGAGCTCGGCTATCTGCCCATTGACAAAAACGGGGCGGACCTCCTGTTCCAGATCATCAGCTCCCGTTACGAACAGGGCTCCCTCATCATCACCACCAACCGAGTGTTCAAAGACTGGGCCGAAATCTTCAACAACGACAGCACCCTGACTTCCGCCCTTCTCGACCGCCTGCTACACCATACCGAGGCTGTGGTCATAGAAGGCAAAAGCTACCGCATGAAAGAAGTCGTAAAAGAATAAAACAAAGGGGTCGGCCATGTACGAATTACTTCACGGCTGACCCTGTTTTACCCAAACATTTTTAAACCGGGATTTTTATGACATTTTCAGGGCAGGGCTAACA
>VMSV01000152.1 GCA_013791935.1 Desulfobacteraceae bacterium
AGGCCAACCTGCTTGTAATCACCTGGTGGGCCTTCTTGTCGGCCAGGGTTAAGGGAGACTGGTCCTCTTTGTGTTCGACGCTGAAATCCGTGTCATAAACCGAGAGGATTTCTCTGCCGGCGTCCAGGGCGGATTGAATGGCGGCCATTAAAAAATCGTTTTTCAAATTCATGTTTTATCCGGAGGCTCTTCTTGGTGAAGCGTGAAGAGTGATGAGTGAAGCGTGAAGTGTGAGGGGTGAAGAGTAAAACGGCTTTCTGTTCTCAAGGATTTCTAAAAAATCTTTGGGCTTTTGCCAATGCCACGGGGTCATCAATGCCCATGGCCTCCATTTCGTCGTTGGCAATCACGCAGCCCACGGAAAGTCCGTCTTTCACCATATATTCCACAATATCGGTGATAAAATATTCCTTGATTTCCGTTGGGATACCGTTTCTGTCCTTCATGACCACCTGGGGGCGGGACGCAAGAATCGGAAGGTATTGGAGAAGATCTTTTCTCCGAACCGCATAAATACCCGAGTTGCAGATGGCGAGATCTTTCTGAACCGGTTCCGGGAAAGTACTCCAGTATTTCCATTCGATAATTCGGGTGACATGGGACTCGGTTGTTTCCAAAACTCCGTATTGTTTTTTATCCACAGGAATAAACCCTAAAACCGTCATGCTCACTTCAGCCAACCCTTCAAACAGACGCTGATAGCTCCGGGGTTTGACAAAGGGGACATCCCCCATGGTGATGATGATGAAATCAGTCTCCAGATGCTCTATAAAATCAGCCGCTGCCAGTAGGGCTCCACCGGTTCCGTTCAGTTCCGGCTGTTCACAATAGGTCAGGCCATGGCTTCGGGTAGCGTCGATGACCTCATCTTTTTTGTAGTTTACGATGACGCATTTTGGGCCTTCCGGCAAAGACTCAAGGATCTGAAGCAAAATGGGATGATCCCCTTCAAAAGGGGTTTTGCCGGGAACCAGGGGCAGGAGGGTTTTATTGCCGTCAAAGGCTTTCATCCTGCTGCCCCGGCCTGCGGCCATAATGATGGATGCGATATTTTTCATAGTAAAGAGTAAAGAGTAATGGGTAAAGAGTGATGAGTGATGAGTAAAGAGTGATGAGTGATGGGGTTCAAATTCCCCCCTGTTCACGGCTCACGGTTCACGGCTCACTGCCGTTTAGGTCTTCCGATGCAGAAATATCCAAAGCCCTGGGATGTGACATAGTCAGGAGAATAAAGATTTCTTCCGTCAAAAATCAGGGGGGCTGAAAGACGCTTTTTGATTTCGGAAAAATTCGGGTTCCTGAACTGGTTCCAGTCGGTGGCTACGGCCAGGGCATCGGCCCCGTTCAATACCTCGTACTGGTCGTCGAGAATCGACAGGTTGGAAACAGAAGCCAATTCATTTCTGGCCCTGGTTCCCGCCTCGGGATCATAGGCTCTGATCTTCATTCCGCTTTCAGCGAGTTCCTTGATGATGTCCACTGCAGCGGATTCTCGAATGTCATCGGTATTGGCCTTAAAGGCGATGCCCCAGACCGCGAGGGTTTTTCCGGAAACGCCCCCCTGGTCTTCAAAATAGGCTTTAATCTTGCCGGAAAGTACTTTTTTCTGAAACCCGTTCACATGGTCAACCGCAGACAGGAGTGAGGGGTTGTATCCTTTTTCCTTGGCAGTATTGATGAGCGCCCGGACATCCTTTGGAAAGCATGAACCACCGTATCCTGCTCCCGGATAAATGAAGTGGTATCCGATGCGCTGATCCGAGCCGATACCCAGACGAATATCTGCGACATCAGCGCCCACTCGGTCGCAGATATTGGCGATTTCGTTAATAAAAGAGATTTTTGTCGCCAACATGCAATTCGCCGCGTATTTGGTTAGTTCGGCACTCCTGACACTCATGACGATCATCTTGTCCCGGCTTCTGGCAAACGGTGCATATAAAGTTTCCAGAAGCTTCGCAGTCCGAACATTGTCCGTTCCCACAATGATTCGATCCGGCTTCATGAAGTCGTTCACCGCATCTCCCTCCTTGAGGAATTCCGGGTTGGAGACCACATCAAATTCGATGGAAAGCTTTCTTTTTTCGATCCGATCCTTGATGATCTGTTTGACGGTATCCGCAGTGCCCACCGGTACGGTGGATTTGTTGATGATGATTTTATACTCGTTCAGGCTTTCACCGATCTGTTCCGCCACCTTCAGCACATAAGAGAGATCACAGGAACCATCGGGATTGGATGGCGTTCCCACGCAACTCATGACAAACAGTGCGTTTTCAAGGCCTTCGGAAAGATCGGTGGTGAATTTCAGCCTTTTCTCAGTCACGTTCCGTTTGACAAGTTGCTCAAGGCCCGGTTCATAGATATGGATTTTACCGTTGTTTAAATTACGGATAACCTCGGGGTTGATATCCACGCAGCAGACATCGTTTCCCATCTCGGTAAAACAGGCCGCAGTGACAAGTCCGACATATCCGGTTCCAATAATACAAAGTTGCATGGTGGTAGTTCCTTCATCCTGGCTTTAATAGGGTGAGACCTTTGCATTTTTCAAAGGTCTCAGGGCAAGGGTAATCTCATTGTTATTTTTTCGATTCCATCTTAACCGATTTGTTCTTTGTGATCAACTGATAGAGCTCGATCCTCCATTTCCCCACTTCTTTTCCGCCTTCTTCAATTTGCCGGTTGGCCAACTGCATCAGCCCTGCATCGTTTTTTTCGAGCCCGATCATTTTCGCTTTGAAACCATTTAATATTTCTCCCGCCCCTCGAACATAGTTTTGGTGGACTTGCTTTAATTCCAAGGTGTTCGGGGATATCTCCCTTAATAAGGCATAAAAACGGCTGTATAATGGGATGGTATGGTTCTTCAGGACGGAAAGAACCCGGTCATCGGTTGTGTAATGGTCCCCGGTTACGCTGCCATAGTATTTCAAGGCCAGGATTTCCAGTTGGGAAATATTCATGATATCCTGGTTGACGTAAGCAACGATGTCTGTAGACGTCTTTCCAACCGCACAGGAACAAAGAAAGATGAATATGAAACACGAAAGCCGGAGGCCTCGGATATTTTTAGCGAAGATCATGCAATGAATTTTTTGGAAGAATATGGCAGGATAGAATCTTTTGGGCGAATCCCGATGGTATCAACCTCAACGTCCTGGGTATCGATTAGCCAGGGCGTTGAGGTGTCTTTGATTTTTGTGGATTAGGGTTGATGGTTGGCCGTTGGTTTGGCGTCACTATCCGACATGGAGGTGACAAGAAGAGCAACTCCTGCAATGGTTGCTGCAGCAAGGGCTGCGATTTGCATTTCAGTCAGGCCTTCGGTTCCGGCCGGACCCGGGTTCCCCTGGGCTCCGGGATCTGCGGCAAAGGCAACAGGAATAAAAAGCAATGAAAAAACAAGAACACAAATACCGATTTTTTCTGCTAACCCTATTCTTTTTCTGTTCATATAAAGTCTCCTCCCCTGTTAGTAATGTAATATTTTGACGAAGAAATGAAACTGATCTATTGAGATTAAAATTCAGAGATTAAGATTCAGACGCTGATATTAGCTTGTTGGTTTCCTATCATTCAGGGCAAGGGCCTTGGTTTCATGGATTATCTGTTTCCAGATTTGATTAAAATGCCCAATAAGTGCCTGATACTAAAATACTTCACATTTCTTACTACAAGTTTATGGAAAGCGCAACATTTTATTTATAACTTTAGAGAGTAAGGAAGAGCGCCACCTGATATCGCCCTGGTTTCCAAATCGAGTTTAAAATTGGTTTATCGGCTTATTGTAAAAGAAACTTTAACCTAAATTGAGCGATTTTCGAATTTGCCGCAGATGCGATGAAATCAGAAATCCCGAAGGGGTTCAAAATTTTGGCATCTAAAAGGTTTAAATCCCATAGGATCATGAAATATTTCTTATGGTCTAAATTTTGAAACGCTCAATTTAGGTTTAATTAAAGTGACCAATTTTTGCACCCCTAATCCTTAATTCTTTCGATTTAACCATCGGCCATTATTGGGAGATATCCTTTATGCCGGATTTAAACTCTCCGGGCATCAGGTCCCGGGTCATGCCGTAAAGGTTCTCCCCATGATCAACCACGGCGGCGACATCCCTTGTCCACGGTGAGATGGAATACGAGTATTTTGAATTGGTTTCGGATCTGCTAAAAACTCTTGCAGGGATGGAAAGAAACACGCCTTTATCATGATACCCTCGGTTGAAATCGGTCATGTCGTCCGTGTTTGTAAAACTGTACCAGAATCCGATATCCACGCCATTGTCGTAGGACCGTGTCACCGTAAACCTCCAGCCAATATCCTCAGCAAGATATTTGCCGTATTGGGCCTGGATGGTTAATTCTAACGATTTAATATCATAATAAATATTTCCCAATAGCGTATTGCGCCTGAAATCCATGAGTTCAAGAGGTTTTCCGGGGGTTCGTTTGATCGCGTAATCCCCTTGAAGGCCTAAGGCCAAGTCTCCGCGACCGATAAAACCGAGTATTTCACCGGACAGTCCTGCATACATCTGTTCAAAATATCCGACCCCGGCTTTGACGAAAACATGGTTTGAAACCCGGATCACCTGGTCAAAAAATAAATTGTCCAGGCTGAAATCTGCATCGGAATATTTCCAGGAATCACTTCGAACCGCATCGGGGATGGGTTCGTTGCTGGATTCGATATTGGAATAAACCGGAAGAAGGAGCCTTCCGAAAAGCGCGCCGCCTTTCCAAATATCCGCTCTGAAATACGGGGCGGCCCCAACCCTGCCCTTGAAAAAGCCGGAAGGGTCATTCAGATAAAGGTCAAGGTTTGGCTTAATTCCCCAGTCAAGGTTGAGTTTTTTTGATGGATCCAACAGGATATCCGTTGCGGGTTCATGAGAGGACTCCGCGCTGCCGGAAATTACGGTCGCCTCTGCTCCCATAACCGGACCGGTTTGGTTTCCCGTCGAATCCAACTTTAATTTCATGAAAGGAGGACTGGCCCCTTTTGGCTGTGAGGAAGAGCCAGGGTTTACCTTTCCTCCGCTTTTCGAGGGATTTGAAAATCTATCTTTTTTGGAGGCAAAAAGAGAGACCTTAATCAATTTCCCAAGGGTTTCGTCGTCCATTTCGCCGAATGCGAACTTTTTAAACTGGGTTCTTGTGACGGAGGCGGAAAGAATGGGGACATTTCGTTTTTTAAAGACCACAACCAGGCTTTCCACCCACTCCGGGGAAGAAAAAAGCATGATGCGATACATCCTTCCCGCGGCTTTCTGGTTGGAAAAATATCTGGCGTTCTGGCATTTCACAGTCAGAACCTTGTCTTCCAGCAGAATGGCCACATCCTGCATCCCCATCTTTTCGATCTCTGTTTTGATGTCCTGCATCCAGCCCCCGGGGTGGGTCCGGGAACGCTTGTCTTCCATGTGCTCCCGGTTTTCATAATTACCCCAGAACATGGGATCCGGTTTTTTGGGCATCATTTCTTTGCCCACATCCAATTCAAGTTGTGCGGTAAACCCCAGGGCATTTCCCCGCTGATAGGTAATGCCAAGGTTTACGCCGGGTATGGGTTTAATTCGAAGGCCCACATTGATGGGCGTATCTGCACCCTCGGGGACGGCAAGTTCCCTGTTGATGCCCACAGGCTTTTCTTTTTGGTAATCAATGGGGTTGTATTCCATCATGACCTGCAGGTGATCGTTCACAGCCCATTCGATTCCGCCGAAAAGTCCTTTAAGCCGGTCCGTTCCATAGCCCATTGTCAGGTCAAAGGGATAGATCTGTCGGCTGAAAACAGCGTATTTGGCTGGAAAAAGTCGGGTCCCGTGAAAGTCATGGAGTCCAAAAGCAATGGCAGGCACAAATTTGGATTCCGGAAAAACCTGGTATTTCACGTCAAAGGCCTTGTCCTTATTGTTTCCGTATTGTTCGCCCAACGACGTTTCCGTTCCAGTGATTTCCGTGAGTCTGAAGCCCACTTCAAGGCCAGGGAAAACCCCCATTCCCGACGTGAACCACTTGAAGGGCCTGGACTCAGCATACCCTGTTCGAAGAAAGCCATCCTCCAAAACCCTTGCGTTCGGGATTTCCATGAGCCCCGTACCCCCCCAGTTGGCAGGATTATTAAAGGGCTTGTCATCGGCAAAACCAGTGAGGCCTATCCATAAAATCATGCAAAACAAAAGTTGTGTCCTGAAACACAAGGCTTTTTTAATCAGTTTCCCCATTAGATTTGAAATTGCATTCCGGTATAATTTTCAATTTAAGCTTGGAAAATAGGATGGATTCAGTAGGATACATAATTTGTGGGTATAAAGCTCCGCTTTCCGGGCTACACCTTTACTTCTGGTGCAACCTGTTGGAAATTTGTTGTCAATGAAAGGTTTGGAGGTATGTTTATTAGCCGAGCCTATGGATCGAAGGTCCATCTCATATCTTTTTTTGCCTTCTTTGTCCACAGATAATAAAAGGGGTGGCATGACGCATGTGATAGGTTATAGGCGATGGGGGATAGGGGGTTATGTGATTAAGTGATTAAGTGATTATGTGGTTATGTGGTTAAGGGGTTATGTGATTCGGTGCCGGGCCGATGGTTTTGAAGGGGCGAACCTAAGTGCTCGCCTGATAGACATCAGGGGTATAAATGGTATTTACTGCTGATTCTGGAAAATTCATATAGACCGGCTTTCCAGTCGTTTTCCAGCTCATCCGGGTCTTGCTGTTGTTCCAATTGATTCCGAAGATCTCCGGAGCCCAGGATGAGATCCATGGGTAGTTTGGTGTATTCGTACTCATAGGGGGGGGATTTCCAACTAAATTCGCCCCCATGGTTTTTAAGAATGGACCTCAGGATTTTCAGGGTTGTTTTGTAGGGGGAGTACAAATCGGGATCCGTGATGTGAAGCTGGAATCCCCGGCATGGAGTTCCCTGCCATTTATTGGAAGTGGGTTCGAAAACCAGGGGGCGTAGAACAACCCCTGGAAGAACAGGACCTCCAAGGTCCTCAAGGACTCTTTCCACGTTCAGATAGGGCGCACCGAAGATTTCAAACGGCTGCGTGGTTCCTCTGCCTTCAGAAACATTGGTCCCTTCCCAGATGACCTGGCCCGGATAGACCATGGCGGATTCAGGGGTCGGCAAGTTGGGGGAGGGAGCGATCCATGGAAGATTTGTATCTCTGAAATACATTCGCCTTTGCCAGTTTTTCATGGGAATCACATCCAGGTCGCACTTGATGTTGAATTCATGGTTAAAAACCAGGGCCAGTTCGCCCATGGTGAGCCCGTGACGCATGGGGATCGGGTACCTGCCCACAAAAGAGGAAAAATCGGGTTCCAGGAGATTTCCTTCCACCTGGATTCCGTTTACAGGGTTGGGCCGGTCCAGGATAACGACTTTTTTATGCATTGATTTTGCAACTTCCATGCAATAAGAGACCGTATAAATAAAAGTGTAAACTCGGGTTCCCGCATCCTGAAGGTCCACCAGCAGAATGTCGATCAGGTTAAACATGTCTTTTTCAGGGATGCGTGAAGTTCCATAGAGACTGAAGATGGGAATGTCTAGCAGCGGGTCGGTTAAATGGCCGGATTCAATCATATTGTCCTGCTTTTCAGCGAAGAAGCCGTGTTGGGGGGAAAATAACGCCTTCAACCTTCCGGGAAATTTCTGATTCATTAAAACCCTTGCATGGACAAAATCCTTGTTGACGGAAGCCGGATTGCACAGGAGACCCAGGCGTTTGTCAACCATCCAGGCAGGGGGGTCCGCTAACATATTTTCAAGGCCGGTTTGTACCCTAAGCATATAAAGTCCTTCCAGGAAATGGGGTGGAGAATCTATACCAAAGGAAGATCAAAATGCATAGATAAATTGTGCACCAAGGTTATTGACGAAAAGCTGGCTAAGAATATATAAAGTCACGACAAAGGATAAAGAACGGGGAAAATATGAAATTGAAAATTCCAGAATCAATCTTAGAGATCGATCCCTATGTTCCGGGGAAACCCATTGAGGAGCTGGAACGGGAATACGGGATCAGGGATTCCATCAAGTTGGCATCCAATGAAAACCCCCTTGGGCCTTCCCCCAAAGCCGTGGAGGCGGTTTCAAAAGCATTGTTGAACCTCCACCGATATCCAGACGGCAGCGGACATGACCTGATCGGCAAATTGGCGGACCGCGTGGGCGTGAAACCCCAAAATATTGTCATCGGAAACGGATCGGACGATATCATAGGTATTCTTGCCACCACTTTTCTAAGGCCCGGCCATGAGGCGGTTATGCCCAGGCCATCTTTTCTCATGTACGATATTGCCGTAAAATGCATGGGGGCCAAACCCATCACCGTGCCCCTGAAAAATCTTTCCATGGACCTTGACGCCATGGCCAAGGCGGTGACCGGGAAGACCCGTCTGGTTTTCATCTGCAACCCGAACAATCCAACCGGCACCTGTGTTTCAGCAGAGGCCCTGGAATCTTTCGTTAAGCAACTTCCCGGGCATGTCATTACAGTGGTGGATGAAGCCTATATTGAATTTGCAAGGGATCCGGAATGCGGTTCCGCCATGAAAATGGTTAAGGATTACCCGGTGGCCGCCTTGCGGACCTTCTCAAAGGTATACGGGCTTGCAGGCCTTCGTGTGGGATATGGCGTTATGCCGGCGGAGATGGCCGGGCTGGTGAACAGGGTGAGACACCCGTTTAACGTCAATTCCCTGGCCCAGGCCGGCGCTCTGGCGGCCCTTGAAGATGTCGACTATGTGCAAATGACCCTCAAGCTGGTTCATGAGGGTCTTGATTTTATGTTCGCTTCCCTTAAGGAGATGGGTATAAAATGTTTTCCCACGCAAACCAATTTTTTCCTCATCGATATGGAAAGAAATGCGGATGAGGTGTACAGACAGATGCTGAAGGAAGGGGTGATTGTCCGATCCATGACTTCCTATGGTTACCCGGAATATATTCGTATCACCGTAGGCCTGCCGGAGGAAAACCAAAGGCTTCTGGCTGCTTTGAAAAAGATCCGGGGATAAAGCCATGGA
>VMSV01000214.1 GCA_013791935.1 Desulfobacteraceae bacterium
AAAAATTTGATAATCCAGGATCCGGCATTCTGGCGCAAGGTTTGTAACATAAATCATTCCTTCTTGGTGAAATGGGTTTTGTATGATTGGTTTCGGCCCAAACCTTTTGGATGAAGGCTTTTGGGCTGGACGCATGAATGATAATTACGAAAAAGGCTCGTCATCATATTTTTTGCCTGTAAATTTGTCAATAAATACCATGCCCCGAGACAGGTTCCCCGCATTTGGTTTTTAAAGGGGGCGAAGGGGACAGAAAAACCATAGATTCCCACCAGCCTTTTAACCGTATTCCATGCACTTATGGAAAATCCCTGTCAGAAACCCTCTTCCGGGCGGACCTTTTTCAGCAGAAATCCCCCGAGGATAAACAACAGAAGAATGGACAGGATACCGTAGCGGGAGTCCCCCGTAAACCGGCTAATGATGGCCATGAGAAAGGGACCGGTGATGGCAGCGAATTTTCCGAAGATGTTGTAAAATCCAAAGAACTCCGCGGAGCGCTCCGGGGGAATCAACCGTCCGAAATAGGACCGGCTCAAGGCCTGAATTCCTCCCTGGGAGGAGGCCACTAAAAAAGCCAGACCCCAGAAAAGAAGGGTTTTTGCTTTCAGGGAAGACAAAAAAGGTAGCACAAACGCCAGAAGGGTGATGAGGCCGTAGACCCAGATACCCGCATGGATCATATTTTTTGCCCCGAACCTTTGGGAAAGCTTTCCAAACAACAAGGCCATGGGAAAGGCCACGATCTGAATCATGAGGATGGCTGCCAGAAGCATGTTGACGCCCAGACCGATATCCCGGCCATAGGCCGTGGCCATGGTGATGATGGTGTCCACCCCGTCGATATAGAAAAAATAGGCCAGCAGGAAGAGAAAGGCCTGGCGGTATTTTCGGATGTCCGCAAAGGTTCGGACAAGGCGCCTGAAACTCTCCCCGAGGAGATGCCCGGCCTTGGGAATGAAATGCACCTGATGGACGTTTTTCAACATGGGAATGGAAAAAACAGCCCACCACACGGCCACGATCACAAACCCCAGACGCATGGGCCCCAATGCCATGCCCACACCTTTCTCCCCGGATGATCCCCAGACCAGAAGACCGATCACGGCCAGAAAGGGAATGACGCTTCCGATGTATCCCCAACCGTAGCCCAGGGCTGAAACCCAGTCCATGCGCTCTTTGGTGGTGATATCCGTGATAAACGAATCGTAAAATATATTTGCCCCGGCAAAGCCCACGCGGGCGAAGACGAACAGCACCAGGCAAATCAGCCAGCTTCCCGGGGAAACCGTGGTGAGGGACAAGGTGAAAAACACCCCCAGACCGATGAAAAAACCCCAGAACCTCTTCTTGAAATTTCGATAGTCCGCAAGGGTTCCCAGAATGGGGGCAAGAATGGCTAAAATCAGGGAGGCTGCGGAATTGGCAAACCCCCAATTGGCCGTGGACACTGCGCTGGATACTCCTTGGGATGCCACATCCTTGAAAAAAATCGGCATGACCGTGGTGATGATCACCAGAACAAAGGCCGAATTGGCCACATCATAGAGAATCCAGCTTCGTTCACCCGGGGTGAGTTTGGATTGGTTTTTCACGGGAGCAATTCCTTTTCAAGGCCGCAAGGGAAATTTCCGGTTCGGTTTTTTTCGTGATGAAAAACAGAAAGAACTTGTTTCCTATAACAAAGCCGGGGTAGTTTAGCAATCCTGTGAAGGAGGGAGATCATGCCTGAAAGCTTTGTTTTGACGTTCGGAACCACCTTTTTGTCCATGTTGAAAATTCTTTTCATCATCCTGATTGCAGGCGGGTGTGTCCGAAAAAATATCATCACCCGGGACCACTTGGCCGGGCTTTCCACTGCCACCGTGGATGTCTTCCTTCCCTGCCTGATTTTCACCAATATTCTGTACGGCCTACACCCGAATGAATTCCAAATCTGGTGGGTGCTTCCCATTGCAGCAGTGGTTATGACCGTGGTGGGGTTTGCCATGACGGCCCTGTTTTTCTTTCGAGAACTTCCGGAAAAGATGAATATGCTGCCCATCGGGTTTATCCACAACTCCGGTTACCTGGTGCTGCCCATCGGTGCGGTTTTATTCAAGGATCAGTTTGAGCTGTTTTCCGTGTATGTTTTTCTCTTTATTCTGGGCCAGAACCCCATCATGTGGAGCGTGGGCAAATACCTGACCACCGCCGAACCCTCAGAAAAGGGAAGTTGGAAAGACCTGGTCACCCCCCCATTGATCTCCATCCTTCTCGCCCTGGTCATCATTTTTACCGGGGTTCGGGATTTAATTGCCGTACCTGAAGCCGAAATGGATTTTCTCCTGAAGCTGATCAACGGGCTTCTGGATGCCATGAAACTTCTGGGGGAGGCCACGGTTCCCCTTGCCCTTTTTGTTCTGGGAGGAATGCTCGGGGGGATCTCTTTTAAAATCCGCCCCTATATCTGGGACGCGGTCCGGGTGATGACGGTGAAACTGGTTTTGATTCCCCTGGTTACGATTCTTACCCTGAGTTATTTAAAGGTGGTCGAATCCTATTCCCTCATGGCGGTCTTCCTGGTCATCCAGGGAGCCGCAGCGCCGGCCGCCGCCATAATGCTCCAGATCAAGCGCTATGGCGGAGATGAACAGAAAGTGGGCTCGATTCTTCTGGTGAGCTACGGCTTCTGCATGATCACTCTGCCCATCTGGGTGGCGGTGTGGGAAGGGATGAAATAAAGGGAGTCATATTAAATTTTATCCCGATGGCCAGTATAATCTTGTGCTTGTGTTTTTCTAAAATTGGAATATACAGTTTCATGGGTATTTCCTTTCCGAAGCATTAGCCTGTATCGTATTTGGAGTATGTCATGACTGAAAAACCCCTTTCTCTGTCCTGGGAAATAAGCTTCCCTCTTTTAACCAATTCGAACATTGTGAAAGCCTGGCTGAAGGCCATGGCCGTTACCTATCTGATGTGCATGCTCATTCTGGCTCCGGTGTTTATAGGCACCGACCAGGCAGATGGACTGCCGGTGATCGCATTCTGGTTTGCCGGCATTATTCTTGGGATCACCGGTTTCGGGTTTTTGATTATGCTGGTGATTTTTGGAAACCGTTCCCGGGCAAAGTTTACCGTAACGGAACAAGGCATTTTCTATGAGTGTCTGGATAAAAAAGCAAAAACCCTTTCCCGCATGGCAGTCGCAGCCGGTATTCTTGCAGGAAGCGCAGGAACGGCCGGCGCGGGATTGCTCAGTATTTCCAATGAAAAGATAAGCATGAAATGGTCCGGAGCCTTCAAGGCCGTTTTCGATGAAAGAAATCATACCATCCGGTTGAGAAATCAATACAGGGATATTCTGCAGGTTTATTGCACGTCTGAAAATTATGAAAAGGTAAAAGAAATCGTTGAAACCAATATCTCCCGGGGGGGAACATCAGAACGTCTTTCCAAAAGTTCCTCGCCCCTGCCAAGGGCTATTTTTTCTACGGTTCTGGTGCTTTTAGCCTGTCTGCCCTTGTACGCCCTCAATGATCTCACCCACCTGGATATCATGGTTCCCCTTCTGATCATGACTTTCAGTCTGGCCATGGTGTGGATGATCCCTTTGTTCGCCTGGGTGGTTCTACCCCTGGAGGGCTATATCATCATCCACACGGTTATTGTTCTAAGCCGGTTTCGGGAATTTAAACTGATCAATACTTATACCTATCGGAACTATGAAGTTTTGAATTCAGGGGACTGGATCATCATCCTCTCGGGTCTTCTGGGAATGGCCTATCTTGGATGGATATCTGTAAAATCCTTGAAGGGGAAGTTTGTGCCGGTCCTCATGAGAGATTATGAAGGAATGCAGTAACCCTTTTTTGAAAGAATTCCTGAAACAATGAAAAAACTGGCCGTAACCATTTTTCTGATGGTGTTGGGTTTTATTTTGGCAGGTTACGCCATCCTTGCGCCCATGCTAAAAATAATCGGAACGCGAACCACCGGTTTCGTTACAGATGTGCGCCGTCAGGGGGGCGAACGCAATGAAATGACACGAAACCAGTACAATTATGGAGTGGGGTTCTATTTTATACTTCCCAATGGAAAAAGAATTGAAGGCGGCGCCACAGTCGTCGGATCTTCCTACAGCGCGGGTGTCCCGAAAGGTCCCGTTTCGATCCTGTATCTCAAATCATTCCCCAGAATTCATATCCTTGAAGAGTTTGCCCGGTTTTCGATAGGGAATGTGATCCTCATTGGAACAGGGCTTCTGTTAATCTATTTTTCACTGAAAGGCGATAAAACGAGAAAATGACAAAATATAACTTTCGTTCGGATGGGGTAACCATGCAAAGTCCATTTCTTAAAACTTGTATAAAATTATGGGCGTTCATTCTTATTTCTCTTTTTTCCGTATGTTTTCCGGCAGGTGCTCAAGTACCTCTGGATCCAACTATGCAATCGTATGTGGACGAAGCAAAGCAGGAATTAAGCAAAGCCATTTCCGATGAAGGCCTTTCTGACACCCAGCGTGTAAAAATGGTTGAACGAAGTGCCAAAACGCTCAAAGAATACGGTCAGTCCGGGGCTTTCCCGGGTAAAGAAATTCCGTTAAAAGCCAATCGTGAAAAAAACTATCGAAGGGTTCAGGCAGAGGTAATATATGCGAATGATTTAAGAGCGATTTTACATAATATGCTAATGAGCCAACAGCTGTCGATGATCAACGCCATGCAGATAGAGGTTGTGGAGGACCAAATCAAACTGATGATACCCGGCGAAGGTGTTTTTGAATTATCCAAAGACCTGGTGGGGACTGTTTTCAACTGGGACATCAAAGAGGGGTTCAGTGGAGGAAAACAGAGCGATGCAAAAGAACTTGTTCAAAAGTTCAGGGATCTCGCAACCACCAAGGAATTTGTTAAGGATGTGGAAAAGCTCTATACCCTGCAAAGGGAATTGTTGCTTAAGCGTTATCAGGAATTGAAAAAGACCGAAGATCTTCAGGCGCAACTTGGAAAAACCTACCGGAATGCCGCCAACTCGGCCTCTGTTTTAAAAGATTTCCAGAAAGCGGGTGGTGATTCTGAACCCAACCCCGTGTCTTCCGGTTCAAACTCAGGGGGAGGGAGCCATTTCAAGGCCAGTCTTCCCGGAGATTGGATGGTTGATCAGGATAAACCTGGCCAATGGATCGCAAGCTCAAAACGGGAAATCATCGCAAAATCAGCGAATTGCCCCGCAAGTAATTTGAATGTCAAGGTAACGGCGACTTTCGGTTCATCGGCGGGCTCCCTATCCTCCGGGGATGTTGACAAGGAACTCAGGGGTTGGATGGCGGGAAGCGGGTGGTATCCTGAAGAAGCTTCGATTGAGTCTTTGTCCATTCCTGGCTTTACAGGCAGATTGCTTTCTACAACCTTGAAATACAAAGATGGGTATGGGGGGGCTATGTCAGGCTATAAACCCGGAACAGCACATATCCATGGCTATGCGATCCTTGGGGAAAATGGCGGTTCAAGGACCATAAAGGTCAGTTACAGCGTTTTCGCGGCCTGTTGCTGGGACAACAAGGCTGCCGATACATCGAAAACAGCGGCCCAATCCGGAAAAAATGAAGCCCTGCAAGTCCTTCGGAGCCTTGGCCTTTCAGGCACAAAATCAACCGGAAACGGAAATAGTGGCGGCATGACTTCCCAGGAAAATATTGTCCCGCCCGCCAAAAGTTCAGCCTATGCCGATCCAAAGAATCTGACGGACAGTAATCTCCGGGAAGAGCTGCTGCGTGAGCTCATAAAAAAGGCTTCCACCCCTGAGGAAGCAAAATATTGGACGGAGAGAGAAAAAGAAATCAAAAAGAAGCCAGCACAACCACAGCCCAAGCCTCAGCCCCAGACACAGCCCCAGCCCGAGAAAAATAAACCTGCAATCGCCGTAAAAGGAATATCGGTGAATGAGCTTGTTGGCGACTGGGATTTTGTGGCAAACGGCTTTGCTGCAAAAATGGAAATTCGCTCTACCGGCTCAGCATTGGAGGGAAGAATATTTTTTAATGTTTTTCGCAAATGGGAGCCATTGGAGGCTCTTGCTTTTGACGCATCCACCGGGAAATTTACATTCTTCAGACCCAATGGTAAACAGCAGTTTGAGGGTACCCTGGTTGGGTCAACATTAACAGGGACCTACAATAAGACATCCACATGGACGGCAAAGAAGAGCGGGACCGTCTCCAAATAATTTGTTCCATAAAAGTCCCCCACCACGTCCCCCGGCGAAGGCCTGGATCCGGAATTTATTGAATATACTGGATTCCGGCCTTCGCCGGAATGACGAAAAAAGATATTTTTCGTTCCATAGTCTAACGATTCCCGGGGTGCCTGTTTTATACAAACCTGCTCCGGAAAATAAAATAGACTGTACCAACAAGGCAAAACCCGGCCCACAGATAATCAAGCTTCAACGGTTCCTTTAAATAAAACAATGAAAACGGGACAAACACACTCAATGTGATCACCTCTTGGATTATTTTTAATTGTCCGATGGATATCACTGTGTAGCCAATTCTGTTAGCTGGAACTTGTAACAAGTATTCAAATAAAGCTATGCCCCAACTAGCAAGCGCTGCAATAACCCAAAATTTATCATTTAACTCTTTGAGATGTGCATACCATGCAAATGTCATAAAAACATTACTGAAAATCAGAAGAATTATTGTTGATAATACGGGGTTCAATGATTAATTCCTTCCATTGCCTTGCGCCGCTGCCAGCAGTGAGCGAAACGAAGTGCAGCGAGTCCGGACCGTGCCTTTTTCCTGGCGAGGCAGAGCGGCTTTGTTATGCACCTGAATAGCATAATGCCCGATTATCAATTTCCTCATCACCAAACCGGAACGCATACCTGCCTACATCTCGAAAACCATACTTCTTATAGAACTCAATCGACTTGTTGTGTACCCAGGTATGAAGCCAGAATTTTTCTCCGTATCGCCTTCTCACTTCAGACAACAGGCTTTTTCCTATCCCTTTTCCTTGAAAAGGGGTGTGGACATATAGCTTGTCAATCTCAAACCCATTTTGACCACTTTCATAAATTGATTCCATGTTTACAAGCACATACCCTCTGATATAAATATCTTCGGCACTGACCAACAACCTGTATTTAGAATCGTTAAGCAGCTGATTGAAATTTTGCTCTGTAAAGGTTGATATGGCATATTTTGAAAATGGTGTTTGAATGCCATCCAGCGCATAGGTGTTAAACCATACTTCCAAGGACAACCCCGCGATTTTGTTTTGTTAGCGCTTTGTTTTAAAATCCGGGGGAGTATAGTGAAAAGCGTTGGCACTATTTAAACATCCGGCTTCGGAATCTTGCCGGATGCCATACGAACACCCAACTCAAAGGCGCGTTTGCCGTCCTCCGGGAAGACCTCGGCATGTCGCCTGTATTTTTCCTCTTTGTTAAACATTTCCGCCTCAAACTTGTCATAGTCGCTGTACTGAAGGGTATCTGTGGACAATAACACCTCGCATGCGCCGAAATGCATCCCAAGCATTCTTTTTGTTATACCGAAAATCTTGTCATAGCCCATCTTTTCGAGCATTTCTTCGGGTGCATTCATTGTGTAAATCATAGCCGTATTAATTCGTTTTGGAAAAAGAGATTGCCTGTTTTTGGCATATTTATGGTAAGGGTAGCAAAGTCGCTCCAAAAAAGCCCTTGTGGCGGCCGATTCCGAGCCGTAATAAACAGGGGTGCCAATAATTAAAGCATCGGCCTCCTTGATACGGTTCAGTACCGCACTCAAATCGTCCTGAACTGTGCAAATCCCGTCTTTCTTCCGGCTAAGTCTCTTGCAGGAAAAACAGCTAATGCAGCCGGAAAAACTCAAGTCGTAAAGTTGGACCAGTTCGGTCTCGGCCCCTGCTGACATAGCGCCTTGAAGGGCGTTATCCAGCAGGGAGACGGTATTCCAATTCTTTTTTCGCGGACTGCCGTTAAAGGCCATTACCTTCACAACAAATCTCCTCCCTGTAATCATACAAACACGAGGTTAATCCTTTTGGACTGTGACAAGATCCCCTTTGTTGGTTTTGTGCTAACCTGGTTTCAACGGGTGCCCACTTTTTGCGCTCACCTGAATGCCCTTTTGCTATCCCTCCACGAACTACAAAGTCTGGGTTGCAGAGGTGATGGTTACGGCCAATACTGCCCGCGCCCATGAGAATCTTGCCTTCGTGGTCTCAAAATCCGGACCAGAGGTTATAAATGCGGCTGTGCCCTTGATCAGGAAGCCCGTGCCAGGACCATTTTTTCCTGCCACCTTGCTACTGCCCACTGTAACCAAAACATTCTTGTTTGTGGCAATGTTGGCTTCCGTGCGATTCATGTAACCCGCTGGTATCAGCAACCGCTCATCGTCTGTGATTCGTACGTAGCTGTTCCAGGTGTTAACCAAGTGCGGGCCATCTTGACCCAGGGTAGCAATAGCGACCACCCCATCCTTCTTCAGCACTTCACGCATTTTGTCCGGTATCATCGTAACTGCCTCCTTCTGTTTAAAGGGTTATACAACATGATACATCGCAAATGTTTGACCATTTTACTAGATCTCCGCTGCTTTTGCATAAGCGCCAAGATCAAGATGCTCGATTTCCTGTTTAACGATCCAGCAGGACATCGGGTTGATATCGAATGGACATCACACCCAAGATCTTTTGCTTCCAGGATCGGTGTACCACCCCCCATGAATGGATCGGCTACCCGGCAGCCGGAAAGATCGTTTGATTTGTAAAACACTTCCTGAAGCGGCTTTCCAGAGAACTCAGACAGGAGCAAGCCTCGAAACAAAGTGCCCGGACGTCTTGCAAACCATTTATGCACAGCAATCACCGGGCGATAGTTTTGCTGAATCTGCTTTTCCCGAAGTGCCAGGTCTGCGATAAACGGTATATCCAACTGCTTTTCTATCATCTATTCACCATAATTCATATTTCTTGCGGTTTAGTACCAGTTTTTCCCGCTCCCTCTCCAGCTCGTTCGGCCCTAATGTGACAAATGGATTGAATGTTTTTGCTTTGAATTGCCATCAGTGCTCCAAAATCTTTTGTGCATTCTTAACATTTCTTCATTCATAATTGGGCCATTAACGCAAATACCTGAGTCATCTGCAGAGGCGATGACCTTTGCAGAGATAAATCGACCCCATCCTCGAATCTCAGCAACATGCTCCTGTGAGAGGAAGTATGTCACATTATGAACTCCAGACCAAATACAAGCCCCAATACACATTGGACAGGGTTCATTGGACGCATAGAGATGCGATTTCAGAAGGAATGCAGGACTATTTTTCTTAATTACACTCTCTATCGCAAGCATCTCTGCATGACGCAATGGATTACCTGTTGTTCGCGAGTCATTTGCAGCAGACGCAAGGATTTCGCCATCACATTCGATAACCGCCGCAAATGGTGGATTACCGCAATCAAGCGCTTCCTGTTGCTTATGTATTAATACTTCGACAATTCTTTGTCTAACCATACGTATCTTTCCCTATAAAACCGTGCCTAACCATTTATTATTATGTCAAATTGCAACCATATGAGATGTTAAATCTCATATGGTTATCTCTTCAACCTTTCTGCTGAGGAAAAACCATTCAAAACAATCTGAGGCTCGGAGATCTCAGTTCAATGGATTTTCTCCCACGCAGGAACAATCGTTTTCATCCCTGCCGTCTTTTGTAATACTCTGCCACCCGGCGCATGACGGAAAAGGCCTGGTTGCCCGTGTCAAAGCAGGGAATGCCGTTTGTGGTATAGAGGTGCCGCACCTTCATTCTGTACTGCTCCACCTCTCCGTGGGCCGGGCTGGAGGCGGTATCCACCAGAACCAGGGCCAGGGGCTTGCCGGTCTTCTCCCGGATCTCCTTGGCTTTTGTCAAGATTTCTTGATGGGGTGCCATGGCGTCTTCCGGATTGGCGCTCATTTTCCGCATGTTGTTGTAAAAGTAAAACAGCATTTGATACATCACCATGATCTGGATGTCCTCCCTGGCGGAAAACACTTCCATGGTGGGGTTAATCACCCCGGGGACAATGCCCGGATTGGCCAGATCCGCTGGATTTCCGCCTTTTCCGCCGGCCGGGGGCAGCAAGGCCTGAATTTTGGCTGTGGAGGCATCATCCAGTTCCGGCACGGGAAACCCGAAATTAGAGGCGGCATCCAGGCCTTCCACCACTCTGGCCCCGCCACCTGCCATGAGTCCCACGCCACCGCCGGTGAATCCTTCCAGGCAGTTCACCGCCATGAGGCATTCCACCAGATCCCGCAGGTCATGTGCCGCCATGGCCCCTGCGGATTTGATGGCCGCCTGCCAGACGTGGCGAGTTCCGGCCATGGAACCCGTATGTCCGACAGTGCCCCGGTGCCCCTGTTCGCTTAGACCGCCCTTCATGATCACCACGGGTTTTTTTGCGGCACATCTTTTCAGGGACTCAAAAAAAGCCCGGCCGTTTTCCACGCCTTCCAGGTAGGCCCCCACGATCTTGGTTTTGGGATCGGCTTCAAAATAATCCATCATGGCCACGGCATCAATATCGCAGGCATTGCCGTAGCTCATGACCACGGAAAAGCCCAATCCCCGTCCCTGGGCGCTATAGACCAGATCACAGGCCCCGACGCCGCTTTGGGAGATCAAACCCACAGGTCCGGGTATGGAAGAAAAATCCCAGCCGGGCATGAGCGTCACCCCCGATTCCGGAGAATGCAGGCCGAAACAATTGGGACCGATGAGCTTCAGACCCCCTTCCCGGGCCACACGAACGACTTCCTTTTCCAGGGCCAGTCCTTCCGGCCCGGCCTCCTTGAATCCGGAAGAAAGAATTTCAGCACCTTTGATGCCCTTCTTGACACAGTCCTTCACCGCGGCCAAAACCAGGTGGGAGGGAATGGCGATCACGGCAAAATCCACCGGGTCCGGAATGTCCAGAACCGAAGGATAGGCTTTCAGCCCCTGGATTTCTCCGCCCTTTGGGTTCACGGGGTACATTTGCCCCTTGAAGCCAAAGGCCATGTTGGTTCTCAAAAAGCCGCTGCCGAAACCTATGTTTGCGTTAGATGCGCCGACCACAGCGATGCTTTTTGGATAAAAAACCGGTTGATAGTCTGCCAGATTGATGGTTCCCATGGTGTTTCCCTCCAGAATTCAAAAAATTTGTAAAACCAACCTCCAAAAGGGCTTTTGTAATTTCTATTCTTTGACTATCAACGTGAAGTTAGTATAATAGTCCCTTAAAAACAGCGCCCTCAAAACGATTGGGAAATCATAGCCTTAATCCAAAAGGGTTGCAAATAAAAATCCCATTAAAAAATAGATCCCCGGAGGCTTTTTGTGAGTTCATCCCTCTCCTGCGCTCAAATCGATCTTGACGCCATCGCCCACAACCTGAAGGAATTGCGCCGGGTGGCAAAACCATCCGCTCGTCTCATGGCGGTGATCAAAGCCAATGCCTACGGCCATGGTTCCCTGGAAATCGCCCGTCTGGCAGCGGATATGAAGGTGGATTGGCTGGGGGTGGCCAACATTCATGAAGGCATGGTTCTTCGAAAAGCAGGCATTCGGCTGCCTGTTCTGATTTTCGGCTACACCCCATCGCACATGGTTCAGGCCCTTCAGTCCTTTGATCTGACCCCGTCGGTGTATTCCCGGGGCATGGCCAAAGCGCTTTCGGAAAGTCTTTCCTCCTTGAAAAACCCATTGAATATCCACCTGAAGATGGATACCGGTATGGGAAGGCTTGGTATCGTTGTGCCGGACGACCTCCGGATTCAGGAAAAAACCATAGCAGAGGTCCTGGCCATTGCGGGTTTAAAGGGTCTCCGCCTGCAAGGGCTCTACACCCATTTTGCCGACGCGGATTCTCCGGACAAATCCTATACGGAAGATCAGGTATCCCGGTTTATGAAAATACTGAGCGGTTTAAAGGCCTCCGGAATTGTCCCGGAGTTGGCCCACGCGGCCAACAGCGCCGCGGTGATTGACTTTCCCGAATCCCATCTGGACATGGTTCGCCCCGGAATCTCCATTTACGGCTCTTACCCTTCCCAAACCGTGGACAAAAACAAAGTGACCCTTAAACCGGCCATGACTCTTAAAACAAAAATCATTCAGTTGAAAAACGTCCCCGAAGGCTTCAAGGTGAGTTACAATAGGACTTGGGAAACCAAGGTGCCCACGGTGATTGCCACGATTCCCATGGGATATGCGGACGGGATTAACCGTCTGTTGTCCTCCAAGGCCTTTATGCTGGTGAAGGGGCAAAGGGCCCCGGTGGCGGGCAGGGTCTGCATGGATCTCACCATGCTGGATGTGGGGCATATTCCGGGAGTGGCTGTGGAAGATGAAGTGGTGGTTTTCGGAAACCAGGGGGGAGAAACCCTGCTGGTGGAAGAGCATGCCCAAGCAGCCTCCACCATCAGCTATGAAATCTTCACCCGCATTGGAGATCGGGTGGAGCGGATCTACAACCGCAAGGGACCCAGTAAAGGACCTTGAGCAGGGGCTATGCCGGTGATTCGGTTTTAAATACCATCTTCCCGCTGTCGCTGATATCATACCCATCCAGGGATTTTACCGCTTCATGAAACGCATCTTCATGGAGCATGGCGATGAAAAGCTGGGCCCCCTGATCAAAATTTGACCCGGGCGTCTTTACGAAACGGTGAGAAGGCCCGAAACATCCGCCATCGGCACGGGTGCCCGTGCCACGGATCGGCTGTTAAATGCCCTGTGCGCATTGGGGTTTTTGACCGAAAATGTTGATATCTTTGTAAACACCCGGCGTTCGGACAGGTTTTGGTGAAAGAGGAAATGGATTAAAAAACAAAATGGCCTTTGACTTTCTGATCAAATCCGAGGCAGCATCTCCGGCATGGAGTCTTCACCTGCACCCAAAAACGATCATGCTTATGGATACATAGAGTCAATTTGGTCTTTATACCGCTCCTGAATCAGATTCTTTTTCAGTTTCATTGTTGGAGTTATCAGTCCGTTATCAATGGTGAACTCCGGTACGATTTTTATCTTTTTGATCGTTTCATAAGAAGCGAACTGTCTGTTTTGTTCTACGACTTCCTTTTCAATGAATGCCACGATATCCGGATGATCAACCAGATCTGAAACGGAGCTATAAGCGATTCCATTCTTTTTGGCATATTCCCCTATAGTGATCGGGTCAAGAGTTACTAATGCAGTCAAAAATCTTCGCCTATCCCCAACGACCATCACCTGTCCAATATATGCTGATTTGCCGACAACCCCTTCAAGATAAGCTGGTGCGATATTTTTTCCGCCGGAGGTGATGATGATTTCCTTTTTCCGTCCTGTGACTTTGAGGAATCCTTGGGCATCAATTTCACCGATATCACCCGTGAGCAGCCAACCATCTTCGTTAAACGTCTTTTTGGTTTCTTCCGGCATTTTGTAATAACCTTTCATTACATTCCGTCCCCTGATCAGGATCTCTCCGTCTTCAGCAATTTTTACTTTAATGCCGGGTCCTGGTTGACCGACTGTTCCAAGTTTATAAGAGTCCACTCGGTTTGTATTACTGAAAGAAGTGTTTTCCGTCATGCCGATCCCTTCAAGCACAAGTATTCCAGCCGCGTGAAAGAAACGGGCAATGCTTTCATTCAGCGGCGCTCCGCCACTGAGCATCCAACGAACTCTCCCTCCCAGAACAGTATGTAATTTGCTGAAAACCAGTTTGCTTGCCAAACCGTATTTAAACGATAATCCCGGTGGAATGGATTGCTTGTTCATTCGGCGATCACTTACCTGATAACCTACATTCAATGCCCAGTTGAAAAGTTTCAGGATGATACCGCCTTTTGCCTCAACACCGCTGATGATGTTTGCATATATCTTTTCATATACCCTGGGGACACTTGGGATCCAGTGAGGTTTGGTGTATCCGATATCTTCAAGCGCCGTTTCAAATCTTCTGGCAAATGTCACAGTCGCGCCGGATAGCGCCGCTGAGTATACGGTCATACGCGCCATCACATGTGCCAGAGGAAGGAATAACAATGTTTCATCATCTTCCCTCATATCCAGCGAGTCCAAGGTTGCCTGTGAATTGAAAGTCAGATTGTCTTGAGTAATAATCGCCCCTTTCGGAAGACCTGTCGTACCTGAAGTATACACCAGGGTTGCCGGATCCTCGGGATTCGGGCTTTCCGCTCTCTGAATGAAATCCTCGTCAGATATGTTTTCACCGAGTTTGAGAAAATCATCATAAAGCATCACCCAATCATCGCTTGCTGAGACGTTTTTAAAGGTTATTACTTTTTTGACATTGGGAATATCCGCCCTGATCTCCAGAATCTTTTTCAATTGCATTTCATCTTCGGCAAAAATAACCACGGCATCCGAATGCTCAATGATATATTTGCAGTCTTCCGGCAAATTGGATTGGTAAATTCCTACGTTACAGGCACCCCCGATAATTGCTCCGATATCTGACAGTGCCCATCGATAGCAGGTATTGCTGAGGATATTCACCCTGTCACCCTGGTTTACACCAAGGGCCAACAGGCTTTTGGCCACCCGTTTTGCTTGATAATAAAACTCCGACCACGAAACACTCTCGCGGTTTCCAAACTCATCGATAAACCAACGAAATGCGGCATGATTGGGTCGCTTTTCAACGGCTTCCCGTATCATCTGGTGTACATTTTTATAATCAACAAAATCCATATCGACTCCTTTGTTGGGGGTTGGCTTAATGCTATTGGATACATCGCTTGAAAACGGAATAATTCGATTCCCTACTTCAACCGCCAAAAGCGGCCTCGGGAATTTCCACGGCCGCCTTTGTGCCGCGCAGGATGGCCTGCATCTTTCCCATGGTCACCGGCAGTTCTCCCTGGATGAAGAATTCGGCGCTCTTTATCTGTCCTTCATAAAACACCAGATCTTTTTTCTTTACGCCATCTTCCATCTTTTGACTGGCCGCAACAGCCCGCCAGAGTAGCATCCAGGCCATAACCACATCCCCCATCACCTCCAAAAATGGGACAGAGTGGGCAAGGGCGGTCTTGATCTCGGTGGACATAACGGTCTGGCCAATATGCATGGCTGTCTTTTCCAGTTGATCCACAACGGGCTCCATTTCATCGGCAAGTTCCTTTAATTTTTGGATGCTTTGGGCGCACCGAATCACTTTTTTTATTTGCTCAATAAAAGTGAGGAAAATTCTTCCCTTTTTCATGCCGAGTTTGCGTACCAGAAGATCCATGGCCTGAATGCCATTGGTCCCCTCGTAGAGCGATGCGATCTTGCAGTCTCTGGCCAACTGCTCCACCGGATACTCTTTGGTATAACCGTATCCACCGAAAACCTGAATGGCCATCACGCACACCTTGAATCCGTATTCGGCGTTATAGGTTTTTAATACCGGTGTCAGCAGGTCCACCAGATCCTGGTGCGCCTGCCGTTTCTCAACGGAGGCTTCCAACTCGGCCATTTCCAAACTATTTGCCACGAAGTAGCAGAAGCTGCGCATCCCCTCCACGTAGGCTTTCATCCAGAGCAGCATGCGCCGGACATCCGGATGTTGGATGATCGGCACCTGCGGCGCCTCAGGATCCATCATCTTTTCCAGAGCCCGACCCTGATGTCGCTGGCGTGCATATTCGAGCGCGTAGAGATAGGCGGCCGAGGCATGCACTAATGCCTGGATTCCCACCCCTAAGCGGGCTTCGTTCATCATGTGAAACATCACTTTCATGCCCTGATTTTCTTCACCGAGGAGAATCCCTCGGCACCTGCCTTTACCTCCCAATGTCAAACTACAGGTAGCGCTGCCGTGAAGCCCCATCTTTTCCTCGATACCGATGCATACGACGTCATTGGGTTCTTGCGGGTGGCCATCATCATTGACCCAGATTTTGGGAACAATAAACAGGGAGATGCCTTTGGTGCCGGAAGGTGCTCCCTGGATACGGGCAAGCACAGGATGAATGATGTTATCGGTAAGGTCGTGATCCCCGGCGGTGATAAAAATCTTGTTGCCGCTGATGGCATATGTGCCGTCAGCGTTTTTTGCGGCTGTGGTGGTCAGAGCGCCCACATCCGATCCGGCCCCCGGTTCGGTAAGGAGCATGGTTCCTCCCCACTCGGCGGTGTACAGCTTTTTGAGGAACAATTCCTTTTGCTTTTCAGTCCCGAACAGTTCAATCATCTTGCCTGTTCCATGGCCCAACGAAGTGTAGCTGGAAAAAGCGAAATTAGTGCCCATGAGGTACTCGCTGGCAGCGGTATTGATCAAGTGGGGCAAGCCCTGCCCCCCGTATTGCGGATCTTCGGAGAGCGAACTCCACCCTGCCTGCCTGAACATTTCGAAGGGCCTCCGGTAGCTCTCCGGCGCCTTTACCGCCCCATTTTCGAAACAAGCGCCGTTGCGGTCTCCTTCGACATAAGTGGGAAGTATTTCCTTGGCTGCGAAATTGCGCGCCTCTTTGAGTATCAAATCAAACGTCTTCAGGTTAAATGCCTTGTAGCGATCGTGTTCAATTACAGTTTCGGTATCAAACTGTTCATAAAGGACAAAATCAATATCCTTTCTGTCCGCTATTACCTGTGCCATCTTTTCCAGTCTCCCTTCAATTTTAATCGTAATCCCAATAAACCATTATGCTTTACCGGGTGTTGTACAAAGGTTTCAGTAAGAGCAAAAACGGTGCCAGATCAGTGGTTAAAAAATCCCCCGTTAACTACAACATCTCAAAAAAGAATTTTGGGCTCAGATGCTGACCCCAAGCTGATCGTAAAGACGGCTCACATCAGATGCTGACCCCAAGCTGATCGTAAAGACGGCTCACAACTGAAAGGGCTTTGGGTCCCTATCGGATTTGTGGCGTATGGATTGGTTTTCATGAATGACGCTATTGAAGCAATGCGCAACATATTGCTTTTTAAAGTCAGCATGCTGCCATTTTATTGCGGAATCTTTTGCTAATTCTGAAATCTTGTTGAATTTATTTAATAATTGCATTGGCATCGGTTTTGCCTATTAGGAATCCAGATCCAAACTTTGGCGTTGCCAAAAGCGATAAACCGAATCACTCGGCCAATGAAAGGAGCATTACACCCATGAAAATCCAAACTCGACTGACGGAAATGCTCGGGCTGGACTATCCAATTATCGGCGCGCCCATGTTTCTGGTCTCCTACGAAGCGTTGGTCATCGCGGTATCTGAAGCCGGCGGCCTGGGGATGTTTCCACTTCCAAACTACAAAAATCCGGACGATCTGAAAATTGCCCTTAATATTATCCGGAAAGCTACTAGTCACCCGATCGGGGTCAACATTCACCTCTCGGGCAGGTTCGATTGGAAAAAACAACTGGCGATATGCTTGGACGCCGGGGTCAATTTTTTCATCACATCTCTGGGCGACCCGCGGCTCATTATCGATGACGTCCATGCCAACAACGGTAAAGTCTTCCCTGATGTGGTCTCTCTGGAGCAGTCCCTGAAATCCCGTGATGGCGGTGCAGACGGCCTGATTGCTGTGGGTGCCGGGGCAGGTGGTCACGGAGGGACCATCCCCATCCCCGTTCTCGTACCCTACCTGATCGAAAAGACCCGGTTGCCCGTTGTGGCAGCGGGTGGCATCAGCAACGGTGCCCAGATGGCTGCGGCCCTGGCGCTGGGAGCGTGTGGCGTCATCACGGGAACAAGGTTGATCGCCACACCCGAAGCCGGAGTTGTCCAGGGCTACAAAGAGGCCGTGGTCGCCTCCGAGCCCAAAGATATCGTTTTCTCAAACCGAATCACGGGCAATTGGGCCAACTGGATCAAACAGAGCATCGAAAAGGTTGAGACAACCCCGGAACTGGACTCCAAGAAGTGGCTGGACATCTGGAGCGCAGGCCAGAGCGTCGCCCAGGTCGAGGATATAAAACCGGCCGGCACCATCATCAAGGAAATGGTTGAATCCTATATACAGACCTGCACAAGTCTGCAGAAGACCCTATTGGACCGGTAGGCGAACATTCCGGCAAAGGAGAATAAAAATTCATGATACTTGTTTCCCAAGAGAAGATCAAAGAATTTACCGACAATGGCTATTGGGGCCACAAGACCCTTCTGGATTATCTGTATAAGACAGCCACTGCCCATCCGGACCGGGAAGCCCTGGTCGATCCCTACAACCGACCCGCACTTACGGGGAACGATCCCAAGCGGTTCAGCTATCAAGAATTGGTGCAGGCTATCGATCGGGTTGCTGTCGCTTTCCTGGATGCAGGAATTAAAAAAGACGATGTCATCCTTGTTCAGCTTCCCAATATTGTGGAGACGGCCCTGGCTTATTTCGCGGCCGCTCGAATCGGCGCCATCTCCAGCCCCCTGGCCATCATGGCCCGCTCACATGAACTGACCACCGCCATGGAGATAACCGGTGCTAAGGCCATTGTCACATTGCCCGCTTTTCATGGATTCGATCATGGTCAAATGGCCAGAGGATTCAAAGCAAAATACGGGAGTCTCGAACATATTTTCTGGATCGGCCCGGAAAGACAAGAAGACGGCATCCATATGGAGGATATCCTTGCAAAGGATGTCGACAGCACCGTCCTTGCGGGCAGACAATCGGGCCCCAACGAGATTTTCAGCATATGCTGGACATCCGGAACAGAGGCTGCCCCCAAAGGCGTCCCGCACACCCACAATGAATGGATTTCCCTCGGTAATTTGGTTGTAGAAGGATGCCAATTGGCACCGGGATACAACATTCACGGCAGTTTTCCCCTGATCAACATGTCGGCCTTCGGCGGTTTGCTGACCCCCTGGGTGCTCACCGGGGGTAAGTTTGCCCTCCACCACCCCTTTGACCAGGACATCTTTTTTGCCCAACTGGCTAAAGAGGAACTTGACTATACCTTGATGCCGCCGGCCCTGCTGGACACCCTGGCCAAATCCCCCAAAGCCGAGGCCATGGGGAAACTCAAAATTAAAGCCATTGGTTCGGGCTCCGTACCGCTTTCTCCATGGATGGTCCGTTTTTATGAGGACAAGTACGGCATCGGCATTGTCAATTTCTTCGCTTCTAACGAAGGGATAGGTCTTTTCAGTTCGCCGCGCTTTTTCCCCGTTGCCGAGGATCGCGCCACCTATTTCCCTCGATTCGGAATCAAAGAGGTGCATTGGGACGTACCCGAACATGTTGTGGGGGGAATGCGCAGCCGTTTGGTCAAACCCGACACCACCGAAGAGATTACCGAAAATGGTCAAGTGGGTGAACTGTGTTTTGCAGGCCCCACGGTGTTCAGCGGCTACTGGAATCGTCCGGATCTAACGGAAAAGGCCTTTGACAGCGATGGCTATTACCACTCCGGAGATCTGTTTTCCATCGAGGGGGAAAAACAGGATAAATACCTCTACAAAGGCCGATCCAAGGATTTGATTATTCGCGGTGGCTTTAACATCAGCCCCGAAGAGGTGGAGACGATGATCATCAGTAATCCCAAAATCAAGGAAATCGCCGCCGTAGGCTGTCCGGACGAACGGCTTAACGAGCGGACCTGTGTTGTTGTGGTACCCGTTCCGGGAGAGACCATTACTCTCGAAGAAATTGTTGAATATATGGAATCTCAGGGAGTGGCCAAATACAAGCTGCCCGAACGGCTGGAAATTGTCGAAAATCTCCCCAGGAATGCCGTCCAGAAAGTACTGCGGCGCGAACTGCGTGATTGGCTTTGCAAAAAAGTTGAAGCGGAAAAGTCCGTCGGCAGCAAACCGGTCTCAGACTAAAACCACTTACAATAGATAAGGCAACCCGTTTGAAAAAATCCCAAGTAGAAACGATTGAAAAAGACCTGTTGAAATATTGTGAACAGGCCATTAGAGGGGGAGCAACCCATGCAAAACCGGTTCACCCCGGCAGTGTGGTGACAGCGCCATGGGTGCGTTTAAAGTGCCAATTTGGCTGTACAGGATACGGTAAGGGCCATTGTTGCCCTCCCTCCACCCCCGCCTATGATCAAACCAGGGACATTCTGGACGCCTATGAAAGCGCCATCCTGTTTCATATCGAGGTTCCGGATATGCCGAAGAAAGAAAAGTACTACAGAAAATATTTTGACATGCTTGTGGGCCTGGAAGGGGAAATCTTCAAGGACGGCTATTACAAGGCCTTCATCTTTCTGTCCGGCCCTTGCCGGTTATGCAAAAAATGCACAAAGCTTGAGGGGGAAGATGCACCGTGTAATTTTTTGGACCGAGCCAGGCCCTGTATGGAAGCCTGCGGAATGGACGTTTACCAGACGGCCCGCAACAATGGCTTTTTCATCGACACATTGCGGAAAAAAAATGAAACCAACAACGAGTATTGTCTGATGTTGGTGGATTAACCCTAACGTTGCAAAAGCCGAGAGTGCCCAGGTTCTAAGCGCCCAAGGCTGAAGGCGTTGGGCTTTACAGGGAGCTGACATGAAATATCGCATCATTCAATGGGCCACCGGAAGCATGGGCAAAACCTGCCTGCGGGCCGTCATCGATCATCCTGATCTGGAGCTTGTGGGGCTTCTGGTATACAGCGATGCCAAAGCCGGAAAAGATGCCGGAGAAATCGCTCACCGTAACCCCACCGGCGTGATTGCTACCCAAGACGTTGACGAAATCCTGGCTTTGAATGCGGATATCGTATTACACACGCCCCGAATCCAGTTTCCCTATAGCCGTCATAACGACGATATATGCCGGCTGCTGGCTTCCGGAAAGAATGTCATATCCATAAACGGCCACAGCTATCCGGCATGGCACGGATCCCAATACAGCGATGCATTTGAAAAAGCGTGTCAAAAAGGCAATGCTTCCTTTTTCGGCACGGGTCTCAATCCGGGCTTTGTGGCTGAAAAAATCGCTGCTGCAGCCACCGGGATCTGCCTCGGAATCGATCATATTCAGATAACGGAAGTGTTTGATGTCATTGGCGTTCCGGATCATGATTACGTTTTCAACGTATGTGGATTCGGTTCCGATCCAGCGGCCTTCGACCTTTCCGAAAACGGTCCGGTGGCAGAAATGATGGGCGGGATGTACACTGAAACGGTCGCTCTCCTGGCAAAACGCCTGGGGTTAACTTTGGATGGTATCGAAAGCAATCACGAGATCGCGCAAGCCCCAGGGCCGATTCAGGCCAGGGCCGGCAACGTACCCGAAGGAACCGTTGCCGCCACCCACTGGCGCTGGCACGGTGTGAAAAAGGACAAACCATTGATCACCCTGTGCGTTAGCTGGATCATGGGGGATGCCATGAGACCCCATCAAAGTGATGGCCATTGGAAAATCATGATCCGGGGAAAACCCGGAATGGATATCACCATGAATCTGGTGGAGCCGGAGCAGATGGGGGTCAAAACCAAGTCAGAGCAATATGCTGTGGCCGGCTCAGTGATCAACAGCATCCCGGAGGTGTGCTCAGCCAAACCCGGAATTTTTGAACCCCCTCTGTTTGCGCCGTTTCGCGCCCGATTCTAAATTTCGCCCCGGTAAAACGGCCGCATATCAAATCAGTATAAAGCTGATCAGAATGCATGACAGGGCTGCCGTGCTGGTAGTGACGGTATAAAATTTGTGTTCTAAAAGTAAAGCCTTTTAGCCGGTATTAATGTATATTAACTTGGTCCGACATGGATTCGCAGGAGTATTTTAATGTCCTCTGGGCCCGGATTCTTTATTCATAAAAGGATGCCTCTCGGACCTGAACACAATCACCTTGTGTCATAAGGAGATAAAAAATGGATGTGAAAGGATCAGTTGGTCTGGTTACCGGAGCCAACCGGGGTATTGGTAAAGCCTGTGTGGAAGCTTTGCTTATGGCAGGCAGCGCGCGAGTATATGCGGCTGCCAGGAATGAACTTTCTCTCGCACCATTGGTTGAAGCCGATCCGGACAGGATAGTTCCTGTGACTTTGGATATAACCAACCCGGAGCAAATAAAATCAGCTGCAGAGAGATGTTTTGATGTCAATTTGCTGGTTAATAACGCAGGGGTTTCCAACTGGTTAAAAGGATATATGATTAGCTCAGAAACCACGGAGATCGCACGTTTGGAAATGGAGACGAACTATTTCGGCACGCTGGAAATGTGCCGGGCGTTTGCCCCTGTTTTGAAAGCAAATGGCGGCGGTGCGATTGCGAATATTCTGTCTGCAGGTGCACTGGTTAGCGTTCCCCCACTGGCGTCATATTCGGCTTCAAAAGCAGCTGCCGCATCTATGACTCAGGGAGTGAGGGCAGAATTGAAGGACCAGGGGACACTTGTCATGGCATTTTTTGTTGGATCTGTCGATACCCGCATGGCGACGGATGTTGGAGCGGTGAAGGTACAACCTTCCCACATTGGCGAAGCACTCATAGACGCTGTCTTGAATGAAACCGAAGATATTTATACCGACCCGATGGCAAAAGAACTGCGAGCAAACCTCGACAAAGATCCGAAGCGGGTGGAACGGCAGATGTACAAACTTATGAAGATGTTACAAGTTAAAGCATAAAAAAACGAATTGCACTTTTGAGGAGAAACAATGGACATTTATGAATTTGCTCGGACCTTTATCAGCTGCCTTGAAACAGGAGACCGTGCCGGAGCGAGAAACTGCTATCATGCCGATGCAGAGATTTGGCACAATTTTGACGGCGTCACTCAAACAGTTGACGAAAACATGGCCTTATTTGAAAAGCTTGTCGCCAGCACCAAATCGCGCAAATACGTCATAAACCGACTGGAAAAGATAGAAGGTGGATATCTTCAGCAACATATTTTAAAGCTTGAGACTCCTGATGGTGAGACGACAAAAGCGAACGCAATTGTATTGGTAACTGTTGACGGTGGAAAAATCCGTCGTATTGAGGAATACATAGATCCCAAACCGATTATGAAAGTACTCACTGTCTGATTTATTGTATCCGTTCAAAGGGTTAATTGTTTGAGAAACGATAAATCCTCGAACCGTAAGCGTTTGCAGGATACCGTAGATGCGAGGCGCCGGGCATGCAGACGTACGCTGTTGTACTTCAAATGCATGGCAACAAAGCAGATGCGGTACCCTGTGAACGCTTACGATTTATTGTTTGCTGGGGCGGGGCAATCGGCAGGGTAAACAGCTTCGGTGCTAAGCGGAAACAGTACTGAACAGATACGTTTCCGTTCAACTAATTTTTTATCTGGAAGGGATGGGATATGCTGTCAGTCGAGGAAAATACAAATGTGGAGACGATAGAGCGATACGTCGATTATATAAACAGGAATTCTTCGAAACCGGAAATCAACAGGGAAAAGTATCTGGAGTTTTATTCTGAGGACGTGCGATATTGTGAAATGCCGTCCATTTTCCGGTCAAAAGGTCGTTCAGGCGGATTTGACCAAATAATACAAGCATTGGAAACGGACAGGAAGCAGATTTCCGATGAGTTGTTTACGGCTAAGCGTATCATTGCCAGCGGAGATATGGTTGCACTAGAATGTGAATGGAAAGCAACGATCAAATTAAAAAATGGTTTGAATCCACCTGGAACCCTGTTGACTGCTGATGCAGCTATCGTCTTCAGACTCAGGAATGGAAAGATTATTGAGGAAAATGACTATTTCTGTTTTGCCAAACCTGAAACATGAAATCATGTCTGCAACAGATCGATGGTCTGACCGGCAAGCGGAAAGCGGCATCACTTATTTGGATTTTCTTAGAACCATTTTTCGTTCCCAAAAAGATAACGCTAAGAACGATTTGATATTTAAAATAAATCCTTTTAGCCGTTATTACTGAATATTAACTTGGTCCGCCAAGGATTCGCCTTGCAGATTAACCAGTGTCCATCCAGGAATGAGATAATTTACTCAGGTTCGAGGCGGAATGAAATTTTAACCCGCAGGAATCCTTGAAGTATGTTGAGGACTAGAATTTCAGTCCAACGAAGAAATTGGGCAAATTGGCCATTTCTGGATGGGCACTAACTACCTTCTCTTGCTCTGATACGTTCAATGAGCCGGTCGGGCAGTGCACAGGTCTCATGGGTGCGTGAATCTGCATGCACCCAAACCATGGTCCCTTTGACGCAAAGCGTGTCCTCGTGCTTGGGGAAAATGGCGAGCTCAAATGTCAAACTCGACCGGCCTATGACGGCGGTTTTAACGTGGGTTTCTATTTCATCGTCGAAATGGAGAGGGGCCTTGAAGTCTACTTCGAGATGCACAGCATGAAAATCAGCCCCGGACTGTTTGCAGTATTGCATATAATCAAAGGGCAGCGCACGAAAATATTCAAACAGGGCAATATCAAAATAGTTGAGATAATTTATATTGTTTACGATTCCCTGTGAATCGGTTTCACTGTATCGAATACGAGAAGGGAAGAAAAAATGGTACTGATCCTTGCACATTGAATAAAACGTCCTTCTTAAAATGGTTTTTTAATACCGTATTGTATCCGTTCAAAGGGGTAATTGTTAGAGAAACGATAAATCCCCCAACGGTAGGCGTTTGCAGGGTGCCGCAGATGCGAGGCACCGGGCATGCAGACGTACGCTGTTGTACTTCAAATGCCCGGTAACAAAGCAGATGCGGTACCCTGTGAACGCTTACCCGTATTTAGTCATGGGCTCAGGAATATTTTCCCATGCCCATAACTTGAGTTTGCACTAACTATCTGTACTCCTATGGCCCAGTCAGCAGTTCGTCCGATCCAACCCTTTTTCCCTTGAAACGCAGCAGCAGGCTGGCAATAGCCGGCAACAGCACAAGGGCACCAATCATATTCACGAGGAACATAAAAGTGAGCAGGATACCCATATCCGCCTGAAACTTGATGGGTGAAAAAGCCCAGGTGGCCACCCCGATAGACAGTGTGATGCCGGTGAAAGTGACTGCCCGGCCAGTGGTGTTCAGGGTGTGATAGTAAGCGTTCTCCAGATTTTCGCCTTGGTTGATGTAGTAACGCAGCTTGTTGAAAATGTATATCCCGTAATCCACACCGATACCCACTCCCACCGCGATGACGGGCAGGGTGGCCACTTTGATACCGATACCCAAGAGGGTCATGGCAGCTTCGCACATCACCGATGTGAGATAAAGCGGCAGCACCACGCACAATGCAGAAAGGATACTGCGGAACGTTATGGCGCAGACCAGAAATACCACAACATATACCAGGATGGTCATCATGATGTGGGCCTTTTTCACCTCGATGTTCGTGGCCGCTTCTATGCCGGCGCTACCTGCCGCCATGAGGAATACCGCTTTTTCCGAATTGTTTTCCGCGGCAAAGGCATTCACCACATCGACCACCTGCTGCAGGGTTTCCGCTTTGTGATCATTTAGGTATATCCAGATCGGCTGCAAGCTGCATGACGAATTCCTAAATTTCGGCGGTGTGTAAAATAGTGCATTGCTCAGCACGTTTTGGATGCGGGTCAAACTCATCCATTTTAAGTTGCCCTCATTGAAGCCGCTAAGAACCATTTTGGTGGCATCTTCAATGGATTGTGTTGATTGGACAGCGGGCAGATTTTCAAGCTGCCACTGCAGACGGTCCATTGCAACCATGGTGTGGTATAACCCGCATTCATCAGGGCCGGTTTTGACCATTACCACGAACACATCGGAGCTGTCCTTGTAATTTTCGTTAATGAAAGCATTGTCAAGGTTGTATCGGGAATCGGGTCGAAGCTCGGGTGCACCGGGATCCAGGTCCCCGACCTTGAGACCCTGCCGGATGTAATGGGCGGTTCCAAACGCCAAGACCGCCACCAGTATGGCGGCAAAAGCCGCCCGCTTGCGGGTCAATTTGGCCAGCAGGACCCACAGGGGATGCCGTTCGCGATCTTCCCGATTAATGATCTCCTGGATGGTCCTTTCGCTGATCCCGGAATAGGACATGAGCACCGGAAGCAGCATGAGATCCGTAAAGGCCACCACTACCACGCCGATACTGGCACCGATGGCGATGTCCTGTATGACCCCTATCTGGATAACAAAAAGAGTGGCAAAGCCGATAGCGTCCGTGAGCAGCGCTGAAAGGCCGGGGATATATATAGCACGGTAAGCCAGGCGGGCAGCGGCTAACTTGTCTGCACCGTTTACCATCTCGTGGGCCATGGCATTGAACATCTGGATGCCGTGGCTCACGCCCAGGGCGAACATCAAAAAAGGCACCAGCATGGAATAGGGATTCAGTCCGTAACCAAATGAATAGATCAATCCCATCATCCAGATAACCGCCACCGAGGAAGATATTGCTCGCATCAAGGTGCTCCGCCAGCACCGGGAGTTATAAAACAGAAGCAGGAGAAGGATCACAAAGGCGATGATAAAGAAGATAAATACCCGGGCGGAGCCCTCAATGAGCTCTCCCACGATCTTGGCAAATCCTGTGATATGGATTCTGATGGTATCACTCTCGTACTTATCCCGAACCAGGGTTTCCAACTGCTGTGAAAGTTCTCGGTAGTTTAAGGGTTCCTTAGTTTCCGGATTGATGGAAAGAAGCGGAGCAAACACAATGCTTGATTTAAAGTTGTTGGCCACCATGGAACCAACTATGCCAGCCTTCATTACATTGATTTTTAGATGTTCGATACTTTCAGGGGATCCATCGTAAGTGTCCGGTATGACCGGGCCACCGTCAAAACCTTCTTCAGTAACCTCCGTCCAGCGTGTCTGAGGGGTCCATAGAGAAGACAGTGCCGACCGATCCACCCCGGGAATAAAGAAAACCTCGTCGTTGATTTTTTGAAGCACTTCAAGGTATTCGGTAGTAAAAATATCCTTTCCCGTAGTTTCCACCACGATCCTTACTGAATCACCGAGTCCCCTGAGGTCCTTTTCATTGTCAAGGTAGTTGATGATGTACGGATTATGGGAGGGAATCATTTCCTTAAAATTGGCCTCCCACCGCAATTTACTGGCTTGAAACCCGAGAAACACCGTGATAAGGAAAAAACCCAGCAAAAATACCCGGCGTTTACTGAAAATCACCCGTTCCATGAGTGGGGCTTTTTCAGCAGTATTTCCGGTTGATGGTGAGCTATCCATGGCCATGATTCATCCTCCTGAATTTTCACTGTCAAAAGGGACACGTTTCACACCTTTGAGTCCCACCAAAACGATATAACCATCGCCCGTATCAACCACTGAATTCCAGCCGGCGCCGATTTTTTTCAAAGCAAGCGCTCTCGATTGGCCCGATCCGGTCATGATCACACCGGAATATGATACAATCAATGCATCCCCGTTTTCTCGTATGGTTCCTCCACTCAGTGCAGCCCCTGCCGTGGTCTGAATCGTTTTCCAACTGTCTCCACCGTCCAGGGAGAGAACCCTTTTAGCACCGATCCCAAAAGCAATGACAAAATCATTTTTCGGTGAAGTAATGATGCCCAAATAGGAACCTTCGTAGGGAGAGGCGAGGCTGTCCCAGCTTTTGCCACCGTCCCGGGAACGAAACAGCATGCCGGATTCACCGGCAATATATAAATTGCCCTCATTTGCCGCAAACGCATTCAGATGCCGCTTATCCGGATTGGCGATATGATTCCAGGATGGTGTCCAACTCGTTCCGCCATCGTCGGTATGAAAGAACAAACCGTAAGCGCCGATAACAAATCCTTCCCTGTCGTTTAAGAAATAGACATCAAGCAGTGGATCGCAGCAGGCACCGTCCTTAACGGCAGCCTCATAGCTTTCATATTGATATCTTAGCTCTTCCAACTCATCGGTTAATTCCATTTTTTTATCTTCAGCTGCGGATTCCAATTCAAGCTCTTTAGCAGAGAGCAGCATCTTGGCATGCTCCGAGTTCAACTTGTTCTCTTCAAACCCGTTTAACTGGACCACCCAGGACTCCCCTCCATCGTTGGTGTGCAAGACTACGCCATCATGTCCGACAGCCCAACCTTTTTCAGAAGTGGGAAATGACAGACCCGTCAAGGTCACACTGGTGGGACAATGCACCTGTTGCCAACTCACACCGTTATCATCCGAATATAAAATGTGCCCGCGCTCACCAACAACCACGAGACGTTTCCCGGCCTTTTCAATATCCAACAACAATGAGTCAGTGACTTTTTCAGATTGCACAGCAGGATGCGTAAGAAGGTCATTATCAGCATATTCAGCATGGATCGAATGTGGAACGAACACTAAGAGAAGAAGCCATATTAAGCCAAACCCCCTCAGTGGGCAGGCTTCCTTCAATCTACCGAGTTTTTTTGGGCTCATACCGCCTCCCCGATGGTTACAAATGTACCGACTACAAAAATGTTTTGATTTGTGATAAAGATGGCTTTGACAGGGTATATCAAAGCCATCTTCGACAATATACGGTCTGTTTGGTTCTAATTATCGTTTTCCCATCCTGCGGATCTGTTCCGGGCTAAAGTATTCATCGGGCAGGGGGTCGGTATAGGTCGTGTACTCCGGGTATTCCATTTGATTGGCATTACTGCAATATTGCCCCCTTTGAAAATCATAGTGCAGTGAGAACAGCTGCACAACTCCAGGCAACTCATATGCATTCATCAGGGGGGTCATGCTGTGCCGCCACAAACTGCCGCGAGCGTCATACATATCCGACATCATGCACGTCCAACTGTCTTCATCTATGTATAGTACGCGTTTGGCATACACATGACGTTTGCCCTCTTTCAGATTTCCTTCCACCACCCAGACACGATGGCGCTCCCAGCGAATGCTGTCCGGACTGACATGGTTTGCCAATAGAAGCTCCTCCGCCTTTGCATGCACATTGGCGGCATAACAGTTGTAGGGAATGATCATCTCTTTCTTCCCAACCAGTTTCCAATCATAACGCTCGAGGGACCCGTTGAAAAGATAGACTTCATCCCATGTCATCAAACCACCAAGGGAGGTCAGCGGCGAATCGAAGGCAATCGTCGGCGCACGGCGCACGCGCCGTTGTCCCACCAGATACTGCCAGCCTTTTCTGGGACTTTCCGAAAGATTCAAAGGATCTCTGACAAGGAGCATTTCACCATTTCTCCTTGGCGGTGAAAAGTACAAGAGAAACGCGTACCAGTAATCCGGGTTGGTATAGGTTTCAAACGAACCATCCTTGAGATAGTATGGGTATTTCTCCCAGTTTTCCACACCAGCAGACCTGGTTATTACGCCGTCTTTGCCGATCAGCATCGAATTGAATTTGTAATGTTTAGCTTGCCCGTTCCAGCGCAAAAGGTGGTTCCATACTACTTCAGCACCGGTTTTGGGAATAGGGAAGGGTGTCCCGCCATATGCACCGCTGATGTTGTTGCCGTCATCGGACAGGGCTGCGCGCGTGGCGTTTTCAAATGTATTGTCGTAGACCCATTGCGGCGCTGCTTGTGTTCTGTGTGTCGGAAATACATCGATCCGATAGCTGTCCGGGTATGTCGTCAACAATGTCTTTTGGCCTTCGGATAACATGTCGGAATACTCAGCCATATTTTTTGAAGTGATGGTAAAAAGCTTTTTTTCACCAGCAAAGGGATCCGGCTGTCGAGTACCGGGGCCTTCGTAGCCAAGCCCTTCAGGTGGAGCGCTGATGCCACCGTCCCAGGCAGGGATGCTTCCATCCGCATTGCCGGCTCGTTCCCCACCTTGGGGTGTCAAAGTAGTTTTGAGTTGGGCTGCCTCCTCTGCAGATACAGCAGCCAAAGCATAATATGGGGTTGTCAGGCAGAGAAGCAAAATAAACCCCAGATATAACTTCTTTGTTTGTTTCATTTCTTACTCCTTATCGTAATGGTTGTGGGGTTTGCCGAAATATTCAATTTCCAATTCCAGGATTAGAATGTGTACTTCACCGAAAAGGACAGGTTATCCCTATCCGCTTTGGGATCATCCTCGGAATCGCCCAAAAAATCGGTATATTTGAACCCGAAGAGAATATCCTGACGAAAGGCAAACTCCGTGCCGATGGAAACGCTGTGCCGCTTTTCTGTGAAGGTAAGGGGCAGTGATGAATTTCCGTTAGGACGGAACGTGAACGTTACCGGAATTTTCAAATCCAAATTCGGCAAAACTTGGAGAAAGCTGAAGTCGCCTCTAACTATCCCGCCCCAAGCAAAGGCATCCAAGTACAGATTGTCAGGATTCAGCACCTGGTTGAAGCCCACCTCGAACCATAGCATTGTTTCGTCTATAAACGACACGGGGCCTAAAAATTTAAGGCCTGAAACCAGGACCTGGTACACATCGAAGGGTTCATAAACATAGCCCAGAGGGTTTAGCGGCGAATTATCCTTCACCTGGACATTAAAATCCTTTCGATAACTGACCTCCCCGGAAATGTTGGTTTCCCCCAACTGTCCGCTGAAGCTTGCGCCGTAAAGTTTTATATCTTCCTGATAACCGAGATAATAGCCAAGCCTATCCGCGAAGTTGGCCATGGGGGCCATAGATTCATAAGGCGTGCCAGCGAGAATGGGCGTCCAATCCGGAAATGTCGGTGTTCCTGCGCCTGGAACGGTTTTGGCCTGAAAGTACTTTTCATGATAATTTAAAAAATAGACTCCAAACTCCGTATCGTTCAGGTTTTGGGCCAGATAGCGAAGGGCAACTCCATATTGGCCGCTATCCCGGGCGTCGTCGTCCTCAATCCGATCCGCTGTGATTGGAACCCCTGGGACTACGATTTGATGATATCCGCCGACATCACCATAATCAGCCGTGCTGAAAAAGGTGCCACAGGTATCGGCTAGGTGCCTTTTCCACTCCCACTGGTAATAACCCGAAAAACTGAGGTTATTGATCAGATCAATCTTGCCGATCACTTGTCCGGTGGGCAGAAAAATATCCTTGAGTTCAGCCCCCGGAGTATTCAGCATGGTGGCATCGGCGTAGCTCTGGGCGGCGGATATACCGCCCAGGGTGAACAGGCTTTCACCCCAGGATACCACTTGATCGCCAATCCGAAAGGAAGCGGCACGCTCGCCGACATAGAAATCGGAGTAGTAGAACAGATCGAGGACCTCCGCGTCAAAGCCCTGCTGGTCTTTGGTGGCGTCGGTAAAGTCCCGGTGATCCGTCAGGGGCCCTCCCATAATGGGACCGTTGTTGTGTGTTCCCGGCGAATCGTTGGCATTTTTATGATAGTACACATCGTCGTAGAATATCCTGCCCCGGGCAAACACCCCCATATTTTTATACTTAAGGTCCAGATCACTTCGACCTGTCAGGCGGTTTGAAACAAGATCGCCCTTTTCAAAGGAACGGTTGCCGTCATCAGCATTGATGCTTTCAAGCAACTTTTCATCGGGGTCCTTCATCCGCATGGACACCCCATAGATAACGGTGGTGTCAAAATCCAGGGTTGTATCCTCACTAAAATCAAAGTGCATCGCTTCTGCCTCGGGCACCATCCACAAGATGCTGCCCATAGCTATGGCGAAAAGGATAAAAAATGCCCTGATCGTTCCATCGCCAAAACGTGTATATAACATTGGCTTCATCATTACCCCCCCCCTTTTGAGTGCTTGTTTACGAATCTTTATCATTGAGATTTCACTATCAATGGACATTCATCAATCGACTTTCACTTGGCAGGCCAACCACCCCCTTTATGAGTTGAATTTTACGCTGGTGTTTCTTTATACTTTATGAAAACACAAACAATAAATGTATTGGAATGGCAAAAACAATTCGGTACAGAGAAAGCGTGTGCTAAGGCAATTTCAGATATCATTGACCCAAAGGCTTTGTATGCCCTCGAACAAAGCAGTGGAATGGCTTCTAAAGGTTCATATCATCATCGGTAATTTGAAGAGTGTTTTGAATGGAACATACCATTGCGTTAGTAGTAAATATCTTCAGCAATACCTATACGAATGTTGTTATCGTTATCCTGAGATTCTGTGAATATCAGATTCAGATTGTTGGATGGTTGGCTTACTCATAATATGGCAACAGCACGATATTTATCGAGAGACCTAAGTGCAAGTACAATGCCAAGTAAACATGGTTTTTTCGTCCTTGTTTTCAGGAGCTTGTCCGATTTCAGTCAAATACTAGACGCTGCTTATGCGCAATATACTGCGCATATGGGCATGATACGGTGCAACCTATTGACCGACTCAACACAATTCTATGATCATGGCCATCCCCATACCGGTTCCGCCACACAGTGTGGCCAGCCCATACTGGACATTGCGCCGCCGCATCTCATGAAGCAGGGTGGTCACCATACGGGTTCCTGTTGCTCCCACCGGATGTCCCAGGGAGATACCGCTGCCGTTGACATTGATGGTGTCCCGGCGATGGGTGAGGTTGAGTCCCTTTTCACAGGCCAGGTATTGGGCCGCGAAAGCCTCGTTGATCTCGATCAAGCCGATGTCCGACAATTTGAGCCCGGTTTTCTTTAAAAGTTGTTCCGTCGCCGGCACAGGCCCCCAACCCATGATATCCGGGTCCACCCCCACCACGCTGAAATCCACGATGCGCGCCAAAGGCGTTACACCCAACTCATCCGCTTTTGCCTTGCGCATGATTACTGCAGCAGCGGCCCCGTCGTTGATTCCCGAAGAGTTGCCGGCGGTCACGGTGCCCCCCTTTTTAAAGGAAGGCTGCAGCTTTGAAAGCTTTTCCAAGGTGACATCCGCCCGGGGATGCTCGTCCGTGTCCACCAGAACGGTTTTGCCCCTGCGTCCGGGCACCTCAACGGGAATGATCTCCTCTTTAAAACGGCCCTCGTTAATGGCCGCCACGGCCTTCATATTGCTTTCATAAGCCAGCTGGTCCTGCTCTTCACGGCTGATATTGTATTTTTCGGCAAGATTCTCGGCGGTCATTCCCATGGCCGGCCCGACGCCGATGGCGGTGACCCCGTCCCACATCATGTCCCGTACTTCGACATGGTTCATGCGGGCGCCCCAGCGCATGGCGTCCAGGGTGTAGGGAACGGTACTCATGCTCTCAACCCCGCCGGTCAGAAACACGGAGTTGTACCCCTGGCGAATGGCCATCATTCCCTGGGCGATGCTCCACATGGAGGAAGTACACACCCGCATGACCGTATAGGCGGGAACTTCCACCGGGACTCCAGCCTTTATGGCGGTAACTCTTGCCACATTAACTTCATTTTCAGCACGCTGGTAGCAGCAGCCCCATCCCACATCGTCAATCACGGCTGGATCGATGCCTGCTCGGTCAATGGCCGCTTTCATCACAGGCACCCCCAGGGGAACATTGCGCATCTCCCTGAACTGACCTCCGAAGGTTCCAATTGCGCTGCGTACGGCAGAGGCGATAATCACTTCATTTGAATCCATTTTCGATCTCCTTCTATGTTCTCTCTCTAATTTGATGTTTTTTCTGTCGGGTAACCATGCTCAGGACACCATTCGGTCCTTGCCTTTCCAGAAACCGGAACGAATGTTCTTTTTGTCAATTTTGCCAAGATTGGTCAGGGGAATTTCGTCCCAGAATTCCACTGTTTTGGGGGCCATTAGGCTCCCTTTACGTTCCTTGACAAATTCAATCAATTCTTTGCCCGAAACGGATTGACCCGCTTTTAAAACCACAATTGCCTTTGTCTCTTCCCCCCATTTGGCGTGGGGCACTCCTATAACGGCAGCGCCTTGAACCGCAGGATGCTCGAACAGTACATCTTCGATCTCCCTGGGAAATATATTGAATCCACCACTGACGATCATATCCTTCCTTCGGTCGACGATATAAAGAAATCCTTCGTCGTCTCGGGTAGCGATATCCCCGGTAAACAGCCAGCCATTTCGGATGGTTTCAGCTGTGGCCTCAGGATTGTTGTAATAACCGCTCATCATGTTGGCGCACCGCACCGCAATCTCACCAGGTTTTCCGTTGGGGGCGTCGTTATCGTCCTCGTCAACCAGGCGAACTTGCGTATGCAAAGTCGCACGCCCGGCGGAACTGAATATCTTCTTTTCCCTCTCGGGATCGTCGATGACATGCTCATCACAGGGAAGGGAACTGAGAGCCATGGGAGCTTCGGTCTGACCGAAAAATTGGGTAAAGATAGGGCCAAAGGTTTCCACGGCTTGTTTGAGACGTTCGGGAGCTATGGCAGATGCGCCGTAAAGGACGTTCACCAGGCTGGAGAGATCGTATTTGCGCAATTCGGGAAAATCGAGCAGCACATAGATCATGGTCGGTACGAGTAAAGTCATGGTGACCTTCTCTTTTTCGATATGCTCCAATAAAAGCTTTGGCTCGAAATGGTCGAGAATGACGCATCGGCCTTTGCGCAATAGCACGGGCAACATGACGCATCCCCCGGCATGGGTCAATGGTGTGGCATAGGCAAAGACTTCATTGCGCCCGAAACCGAACTCGAGCATTTCCATTACAACCGTATAAACCCAAGCCCGGTGGGACAACATCACCCCTTTGGGTTTTCCGGTAGTTCCGCCGGTAAAGTAAATCCCCACAAGGTCCTCGGGGTCAATGGCCACAGGAACGATTTCGGGCACATGGCTACGCATCAAGGTCTGAAGGTGCAGATGACCTTCGCCCACGTTTTCCGACGCGCCGGCGATACAGATAAAATGCTTCACCGTTTTAAGGGACGGCATCATCTGTAGCACTCGATCGACCATCTTCTCATGATAGATCAGGGTACTGCACTCAACCATATTCAGCATGTAGATGTGGTCATCGGGGTTGAGCATCACAGCCAACGGAATGCGGATGGCACCGATTTTAGCCAATGCGTATTCGCAAAATACATACTCCGGGCAATTGGCCATTAAAAAGCCGACTTTGTCATCCTTTTCCAGACCCAATTTCTGCAGGGCGTTGCCGATACAGAGGGCATTGTAACCCATTTCGGCGTACGTGTAATTGCGGTCTCCATAAGTCAGGGCAATATGCCCGCCATAGTACTCGACACAACGATCGTAAAGCCCCCCGATAGTTTGGGAAATCATGACAAACCTCCTTGTTGTTTACACCTTCTCCAGAATGTTCACGCAACAGGCAACCTCTTCCGCCGATTTATTACTTCGGTCGCTCGTGAAACATCATGGTATAATCAAACACCATAACATCTTCATCTCGCTGGTTTTTGGTGGTGTAACGCCAGACTTGGATACCCTGCTCCGGTTTGCGGGTTTCGCTTTTTTCAACAACTTCTATCTCCACCCGGACCGTATCACCAATTTTAACAGGCCTGAGCATTCTCATGTTATCTGCGCCTAGCCATGCAATGGGTGCCACACCCCCGATTTGAGCCATACTGGCCAGTCCCACGGCGATGGCGAAAATCATCGGGCCATGGACCAGGCGCTCTCCGAAGGGCGTCTTGGCGGCATACTCCTTGTCCATGTGCAGGGGGTAGAAATCCATGGTGAGCCCAGCCCAGTTAACCACATGGGTTTCTGTCACGGTAATGGCGGCGGTTTTATATACGTCTCCGATCTTGAATTCATCGCCGTACTTCTTCTGGCTCATTGAATCATCCTTTCTTTAAATGGATTTTTACCTGCCGGTCTAAACGATAACATTCCATTTCAAGTTGCGGGCACCGGCTTAAATAGCGGCAACGTGAACTCATTGTTCTTCCTCACAAATGTGACTTCCACGGCTTGATCGCATTGAAGTGCATCAATGTCACAGTCAACGATGTTGCTGAGCATTCTCACGCCTTCTTCCAGTATAATAACTGCGATGACAAACGGCATATCCGGAACGAATGGAGATGCCGCATTGGCCTCCACCACGGTGAAGGAGTAGATGGTTCCCTTTCCTGAAGCTTCCACCCATTCCAGGTTGTCGGAGAAACAGTATGGACAGACCATCCGGGGATAAAAAATATTCTTTTGGCAATCCGAGCATTTCTGGATCAACAGCTTTTCTTCCCGGGTTCCATCCCAAAAGGGTCTGGCCCATTTGATGACCAAGGGATCCGGTTTTTCTGGTACTTGCATAATTCCTCCTTTGTTTTTACGGGATTTCCGAGCCCAGGATGGTTACGTGAGAGTCTACATATGTTCCACCAGTTCCGGTTTCGATAGCGAACCGGGCGCCGGGCACCTGCCGCTCACCGGCGGTTCCCCTGCATTGGCGGACAGATTCGATCAAGAGGGAATATGATCCGCCAGCTCCGATATGTCCCTTGGACAACATACCGCCGTCCGTGGTGCAGGGGATCTTACCGCCGGGCCAGGTATCGCCCCGCAGGAAGATTCCACCAGCTTCCCCCCGTTTACAGAAACCCAGTTCTTCAAACCCGATGATCTGGTAGATGGGGTAGGAATCGTAGATCTCAGCGACGTCAATATCCTTAACGGTCAATCCCGCCTGTTCATACGCCTGCCGGCCCGCCTCCCTAAATCCGAATCGGGTCATGTCCGGTTCCTGGGAAAAAACAAAATGGGTGCTTAATCCACCTTCACCGAGAATATAGACCGGCTTCTCCACCACGTCCGGGGCCCGCTCGGCTGAGGTCACAACCAATGCCTCTCCGCCGTCGAACAGCATATTGGACATCTTGGCCCGCAGAGGTCGGGCAATCATTTTGGAGGACATCACATCTTCAATGGTCAACGGCTTTCTGAAGAAGGCATTGGGATTTAGTTCGGCCCATTTCCGGTTGGACACGCAAACAGCCGCCATCTGTTCGTCGGTTGTCCCGGTTTCATATTGGTATCGAATCGTTGCCAGAGCGGTCAGCGACGAGAAATTCTGTCCGAAGGGCACTTCCCACTCGGGTGACTGTCCGGCAAAGGCAAACAGGTCGATTCCTGCCTGGCCGGACGGTATGCCGGTTGCCAGTTTTTCGGCCTGAACCATCAGTACATTCTTGACCTCTCCCCGTTCAAGCATGGCGCAGGCAATCTTCAAAGAGTTGGAGCTGCTGGACCCGCCTGACCATACATTGCAGTTGGTCTTGACGTTCTTGAGTCCCAGCTCCTCCACGATCCGGCCAGTGGCCATTTCATTGGTGAAATTACCGCTGAACATGGCAGCTGTCGGCAGGATACAATCGATCTCGTCTTTATCGATCCCCGCGTCCTCGATGGCCATTTTCGCCGATTTCAGGGCAAACTCAATCGCCTCGCTTTCCTGGAATCGGCCTGTAGGTACCTCACCGATGCCAATGATCGCCCCTTTGGCCTTTCCTCTCCTCATACGTAACCTCCTATTCAACTTTAGCGTTTTGTTTCTTAGAACCACTGGTTTTCCAGCGGTCCGACCATCAATGGGTGTAAAAGAGCTTTCCGTTTTCAGCCATCGCCTTAAGTCGTTTGGAGGGCTTAAATCGGATCCCGTGTTTCTTTTCCGACTCCTTAAGATATGCGTAGACCTTATCAATTCCCCAGGCATCCGCATCCCGCAGGATTCCTCCCCGATAAACAGGGTATCCGCATCCGTAAACCATGGCCAGGTCCATATCGCCGGCACGATCGCAGATCCCTTCATCCATCATATAAGCAGCTTCGTTTATTGCCCTTGCCAGCATCCGGTCTGAGAGATCTTTCGGTGTAGTGTCCACAGGAGATACATTGTGCTCCCCCAGATAAGATTCAATAACGTCCCGAACAACCGGGTTGGGTTTCGGGATGGCAGGGTCGCTATAGTCATAGTAGCCGGCACCGGTCTTGCGACCGTAGCAGCCCGTTTTGAAAATTTTTTCATGCAAAGCGGAAACCTTCCATCTGGGTCCCAGTGATTCCTCAAAATTGCGCGCCACATGAAATCCGATATCGATGCCGGTCAAATCATGAAGTATAAAGGGCCCCATGGGCATTCCCATCTCCTTAAGCGCCCGGTCCACCAACTCCATGGGAATTCCCTCTTCAAGCATGAAATTGCATTCGCCCATCAGTGCATTCAATTGGCGGGTCACATAAAAGCCAGGGCCGTCGTTGACCACAATGGGAACCTTTTTGATTTTGCGGGCAAATCCCACTGCGGTGGAAAGGGTTTGATCCGAGGTGCTCTCTGCATTGATGATCTCCAGAAGTCGCATGCGCTCGGCCGGATTGAAGAAATGCATCCCCAGCATTCTGGATGGATCCCTCAGAACCGTTGCCAGCTCAGTGATCGGCAGCGCTGATGTGTTGGTGGCAAATACTGCCAGGGGGCTGCAAATTGCATCGGCCTGCCGCCAGATCGACTTTTTGATCTCCATATTTTCCAGGACTGCCTCGATGACTAGATCTGCCGGGGCGATATCGGCAAGTTGGGTGGTGCCCAGCGCATTTGCATCCATAAGCCGGTCCAAGTCCGCTTCGGTCATTTTCCCCCTTTTGATGGCCTGGGCGAAAGTCTTGCGCAGCCCCTGTAGACCTTTTTGCAGCGCAGCTTCACCGACTTCCCACAAGATCGCTTTAAATCCGAAGCTCAGCAGCATGTGGGCGATACCGTTACCCATCACCCCGAGGCCGAGCATGGCTACGGTTTTGACTGAAGCCGGTTCAATGTCTTTGATTCTGGGCAGACGGCCTGCGGAACTGGTGTTGAGAAAGATGCCGATCATGTTTTTGGCGATGTCGGACAGTGCACATTGGGTAAAAAGTTCAGCTTCCAACCGAATATCGCTGTCGAAATCAGAAGAGAGCCCTTTTTCCATAGCTTCGATGGCTTTGAAAGGGGCCATCAAACCCCGGGCTTTTTTCCGGGCCGTCTCCTTGGCCATGCTGATAATCTGCGATTTTTCTTCTTCACCGGGCAATTTTTCCATACGATTGCGGGTGATCCGACTTTGGTGATCCTCTTGACCGTCGGCTAACCGTCGGGCGACCTCAATGGCTGTGTCCATCAACGCATCGGCCGGTACGACGGCATCCAAAATGCCCTTTACCATGGCTATGTCGGCTTTGACCGGCTCACCTGTTGTGATCATAGCAAGGGCCTCCGGCATCCCGCACAGCCTGGGAAGTCGTTGGGTCCCACCGGCGCCCGGTATCAGCCCCAACTGCACTTCCGGTTGGCCCACCACTATGCCCCGGGCTGCAACACGGTAGTGGCAGGCCATGGCCAGCTCCAGACCTCCTCCCAATGCCGGTCCGTTGATGGCTGCCACCACAGGTTTGGCACTTTGTTCGATACTGCCGTAAAACGTATTGAGCTCCATCACCTTTTCCAACAACCCTTTATATTCTGTAACCTTCTGGATTTCAGTGATATCGGCCCCCCCCATGAAGGTGTTCCCGGTACCGGTGAGCACAATGGCTTTAATTTGAGGTTCCTCACTGGCCGACTGAAATGCGGATGATATCTCCTGCCTTAGGATTGCCGACAACTGGTTTACCGGCGGATTATCTATACGGAAAATTGCGATTCCCTTTTCTGCAGTGATATGTATGGTAGAGAAATCGGTCTTCATCAGAGATCCTTCCTTCGGTTATTTCAAATTCGTATCCGTTCACAGGGTTAATTGTTTCAGAAACGCTAAATTCTCGAACGATAAGCGTTTGCAGGGTGCCGTAGATGCAAGGCGCCGGGCATGCAGACGTACGCTGTTGTACTTCAAATGCCCGGATACAAAGCAGATGCGGTACCCTGTGAACGCTTACTCAAATTCTTATAATCCCATTCCATGACCAATCCGGGTTGCGATTGCGGATTGCTCCGTGTCAGCCGGTGCCAGACAGACGGCATCCCGTATATATCGCTGGATGTCATATTCCATGGTGTAGCCGTATCCGCCATAGATTTGCAGTCCATCCATGGCACATCGGTAGGCTGTCTCACCGGCAGTGAACTTGGCCATGGAGGCTTCCCGGTGAAAAGATTTGCCCCTATCAGCCAGCCAACAGGCACGGTAGAGCAACAGCCGCGCCGCATCGATTTGGCACGCCATCTCGGCAAACCGTCTGCGAATGGCTGGAAACTTGCCGATGGCCTGCCCGAACTGGACCCTTTGGCGGGCATGCTTGAGAGTGTAGTCAAAGACCCCTTGGGCAAGGCCCACTGCCTCGGCAGAAACCGACAGCAAAAAAAAGTCCATGATCTGTGGTCCCAGGGAGGTGTTCGATTCGGCACGCTCTCCTCCAAGAAGGGCATTCTTATCTGGAGTGACATGGTCAAAATGCACGCGACATGACTGTGCTCCCTTGTACCCGATCTTTGCCACGGGCTCTATGGTGATCCCCTCCAAATGGGGATCCAACAAAAGAAAAGCGCTCTTCTCCCCCTGATTTGAGTCGTTATCGTCTACACAGGCCGACACGAGCAACAACTGCGCCTGGTCAGCATTGGAAACATAGTGCTTTTCTCCATTGAGCACATAGCCTGGGGACCCCTTCCCGTTTTCGCGCAGTTTCAGTGGCTGGTTCGTATTTGTTTTTTCCCCATGGGCAAAGGCTACTAACAATTTGCCTTTGGCACATTGCGGCAAATAGATCGCTTTCTGCTCATCGCTGCCCAGCGCATCGATCAATGCGCCGCCCAGAATGGTCTTTGCGCCATAGCATCGAGCCAATGCCGGATACAAATTGGCTATCTGCTCGATGACCAAACAAGTGCCCAAGATATTTCGCCCCTCACCGCCGTAAGCTTCAGGGACCGTCATTCCACTGAATCCGAGTTTGGCCAGCTTGCTGAGCAGTTTTGACGGAAACTCGTCGGCTTCGTCTAATTGGGCAACTAGATCCCGGGGGCACTCCTTGGATACCCAGTCACGAATGGCATCTTTAACCATTGCTTCTTCACGAGATAATTCAAAATTCATCTATGGATTCCTTATTGGTTATCGTCTCCAGGCTACAGGGAGTCCGGAGCAGTAGTCATCTGCAAACATTTGAGCTGCTATAACCCCACCAGCTTGGCAATGATATTCTTTTGTATCTGACTGGTGCCGCCACCCACCGAAAGAATGGGGACATCCCGGAAAAAGCGCTGGACATTGCAGTTCATGTCACAACCATGGTCTCCCATGATCTTCATGGCTTCCAAGGCTATTTTCTTTGAGGTTTCGGCACAAAAATATTTGGTCATGGACGTTTCGCAAACACAGTCCATCTTTTCCGTCACCATCCAGGCGGCATAGTACGCCAATCTACGGGCAGCCTCCAATTGGGTGGCCATCTCAACCACGACATGTTCAATATCTTGGTATTTTCCAGCCCGCCCGACGCCAGCTGTCCGTTCTTTTACGAAAGGGATGAGTTCTGATAGAATTCGTTCGCCGATGCCCAATGCGCAGGCGGAAAGCACCAGACGCTCGCCGTTTAAAAGGCGCATCATCTGCGGCCATCCCTGGTTGAGGCAGTCTCTGCCGCCCAAAATAGTGTCCGTATCGACCCGAACGTTGTCATAGACCACCTCACAGGTATCCGAACCCTTGTAACCAAGTTTTTTGATGGGCATGGCATTATATCCAGGACTCTTGGTATCGACCAGGAAGGTTGTGATACCCCCATATTTAGAATCTGCGGTGCGGGTATTGGTTACGGCAATGTCAGCTACCGAGGCGCCCGAGATAAACATCTTGTTCCCATTGATAACGTATTGCCCGTTTTCTTCCACAGCACTGGTCCGGATACTGACCGCATCGGATCCGGCATCCGGTTCCGTGAGCGCAAAACAGAAAAGCATTTCGCCTTTGACCAATTTTGGCAGGTAAGCTTCTTTCTGTGCTTTATTGCCATTGGTTTTGATAATGTTGTTACCGTATAAAATGATGTCTCCTGCGGTCCAAGATAGGACCGGCAGCCGTTTGGAGATTTCTTCGAAAAATACCATCTCATCAACAACCGTGCCACCCATACCACCAAATTCCTCCGGAACGTTTATGGCCATAAACCCTTCGGCGGACAGCTTGGCCATCAATTCATGGGGGAATTGATCCGCTTCTTCAATGCCAACGGCGACCTCGTCGGGTATTTCTCGATTCACGAATTCACGGGTCTTTTCCCGGAGTGCTTCCTGCTGTTGTGTTAACCGATGATCCATATTTTCTCCTTAATACTCTATACCTTCTGGTGTAGTACAAAACGCACAGTCAATAAAATCGACCTGGATCCATTCATATCCGATCAGAACGTCTGGTAAGCAGTCGCCTCATCACTTCTCCACAGATTTATCCGCTTGTGAATATCAGCCGCAACCCTGTTCGCTGATTCGACGGTGGCAGGAAGACCGCAATACCCTGCCTCTTTTACGCCATCGCCCACGTTGTAGAGGTTGATGACGGGCGTTCTTATGGAAACATCCCTTCCGGGTACAGTATGCAACACCGGATAACGGTCACGGTGAACGCCTGTTATCAGTATTTCTGTTTTATCTTGAAATCCCGGGAACAGCTCTTTGAGGTCCTGCATGCAAAGATCGATCTCTTGCTCCAAGTCCATTAATTCTGACGACGACCCGGTGATCGCCGTGGCAACAAGCAAATGATGGCCTTGGGGTGCCAGATCGGGACACATGGCCGTAGGTTGATGGAGGCTGTTGATTCTTCTGCTTCCCGCCACCAGCAGGTGGGAGGGTGTAAAAAGTCGACATTTCAAGGCAATTTGGAGGCAAATGGCCTGAGCTGGAATCAGTAAAGTATCCAGCTGCTTTAAATGGTCATGATCCAAGTTCTCCCTCCCGGCCAGCTTCACCGTATTTAACGGGCCGATGTTACTGACCACGGCAGATGCCGTTATGGTATCGACTCTTCCATTATGGTTTATCAAGGCTCCCTTGACACTCTTGTTTTCCATGAGTATTCGTTCGGCCCTCGCCCGGGTCCAAACCTCTCCCCCGTTTTCGAGGATAATCCGTTCAAGTTCCAAGGGTAGGGCGATATTTCCCGCGGGTGCATAACCAAACGGTTTGATCCCTTGATTGGACCTGATATATCTAAAAAACGACTCTGCGGTTATTCCACCCAAGCCCACGAAAAGTTGCGTTGCTACAATCGTCTGAAAAATGGCTTGGATTTTTGGGTCCTGAGTATACTGCGACAACCACTCTTGAAAGGATACAGGAGGCGATGGTATTTTCCAATTAAGCGCTCTGGATATCGCCCCCATCAACAACTCGATCTCCGATTCGTCAGCCCCTGCCGCCTCTAATAAATATCTCAAACCCTTTCCACTCGGTACCTTTATGATCCGGCCATTGATTAAGTAATGAAAATCACCGGCCGGCCGGATATCAAAAGGAACTCCGATACTGTGAAAGAACGACTCCACGCCCCCGGACATTTCGACTCCCAAAACGCCAGTAGTCAATTTATATCCTTTGTGGTCTATGGTGGAACAACGCCCTCCGATACGGGGAAGCGATTCGACCACCAGGACGTGGTAACCGTTCACTGCAAGTTGTGCGGCGGTGCACATTCCACCCATGCCCGCACCAATAACCAAAATGTCAAATCGGTTCACAAACTGGGCTCCCCTTGTTTAGAAAAAGGCCCCGCCATTCATGACCAGCACATGTCCGGTCATATAGTTGGTGGCTGATGATACAAGGAAAAGCGCGGCTTGTGCGATTTCCTGGGGAGTTGCGACACATTTCAATGGTGTGAATTTAAACTCTTGTTCCATGAGTTTGTCATTGGTCCAAAGGGCCTTGCTGAATCCGGTCTTGACGACACGCGGCGCTATGGCATTGACGCGAATATTGAAGGGCCCGAGTTCCATGGCCATCTGTTTGGTTAGCATATTGATACCTGCTTTGCTGATGCAGTATGGCCCCAGGCCCTCTGCCGGACTTACTCCTCCGGCTGAAGAGACGTTGACGATGTTGCCTGTTTTCTGCTTTTGCATCACCTTTCCCACCATCTTGGAGAGCATAAAATAGCCCTTTAGGTTGGTATCGATGATCTGGTCGTACAGGGATTCTTCGGTATCCACCACGAGCCCCATGCCCGGGTTGGTGGCCGCATTATTGACAAGAACATCAATTCGTCCATAAGTATCCATGGTTTTGGACACCAGATTTTCAAGATCTTCCATCTTTTTGGCATGGGTAGGTACGCACAAGACCTTCTTTCCCGAGGGTTTGATTTCTTCAGCAACTGCTTCCAATCCTTCCAGTTTGCGGCTGGCAATGGCCAGATCTGCCCCTGCATCGGCAAAAACCTTTGCGATTTCCTTTCCGATTCCGCGACTGGCTCCAGTTACAAGGGCCACTTTGCCCTCCATAGACAAAAATGAACAATCCATCTGCTTTCCTCCTGATTATATTTTTTTTCGATCCATTGGATTTCCATCCAACAGCATGCACCTAACGATGCATAACGCCTTAGTAAACAACCACCCGCAAAGCGGGTGGCTTTTACTTGCGGGCGAAGCCCTAAGTTAAAAGCACGAAGTGCATTGTTTCAGTTTTGATTCATCCTTATCCCTCTGCGTAGCAGAGGGTTTTAAAATCAAAACAATTAATTGTAGACATCGTCCCATCTCTACTTCTTTACCTGTGCCATCTCCTCCACCATCTTCTGGCAATCTTTGAGCACATTACCGCCTTCCATGAATATGGTCATTCTTTCTGCCATTGGAGACCCTTCTCCGTGGAGGCAGATGGTTTCGAGATCCGCACTGGTGATTCGACGGATAAGGTCCAGCATTCTCAGCCTGTTTTCAGTGGACACCGATTTGGACGCCTGGAGGTATTTTTCGATATCATCATGCAGATCAGGATGTTGGTAGTCCTTGTAGGTGGGTGCTGTAACAAGTATTCCACCGGCGAGATCCTGCACAATTTTGATGACATCGTGATAGTTGTGGGCAAAATGATATTTGGCCATATTGGTGGCTATGGGATTGGGAACGGCCAGACCACCGCGTTTTACGAAGTCGTAACAGGCCGTCTTGGAAAGGGATTTGAGGGTTTCCAGATAGACGATCAAATCGGTCAACTTCTCCCTGACATGCGGTGCTTTTGTGATACCGTGGTACTCGGCAATAGCGGCGCCGACACCCACAAACTGCTCGGAAAGCGGAATACGATAGGAGCATCCTGTTCGGCGGTGCATAAGGGCGAAATTGTAGACCATGGTGGCAGCATGCTTCCATTCGCCACACAAAAAGACACGTTCCCAAGGCACAAGGACATCATCAAAAATTATCAAAGAGTCGGTGTGCACGCGAACCGGACGGTCGTTGGGAAATTCAAGATTACTGATCCTGGAGCGAAAAGGCCGGCAGACCTGACGAATCCCTTTGGTGTTGGCCGGAATGGCAAAAGCAACGGCGTAGTCCGCATCGGCCTCGGTCATGGCATGACAGGGAATAGCGATGATATCATTGCAATAGGCCGCACCGGTGATGTGCATTTTAGCCCCGCGGACGATGATGCCGTCCTTGTTTTTTTCTACGATTCTCAGATTGAAATCCGGATGGGCCTGTCCCGGATCGGACGGTCTCAGCATACGATTACCCTTGACATCGGTCACCGCCGCGCATGTGGCCAAATCTTTGCCCTGGAGTACCTTCCGGTAGTTTTCAATCCGCTCGATATACTCTGGCTTTCCGATGATATTGGCGGTGATGTTGATGGCATTGAGGGCATCGGCGCCGATGTCGTGGGCCAAGGGAATGTACCCGTCACCCAGTTCTGTGGATTTGACAATCAACTCGTGGGCCTTGAGAAGATCATCGGCGGTTTGGGGTTTATAGTAGTACCGGCTGATCTTCTCACCGGTTTCGAGGTCTTCCATTACTGCAAGATCCTGGTACTCAGGATTTTCGGCCAGTTCGTAATCCACTGCCATTAAATCGGTGCACACACCCAGGTCAGGGTGGGTGGCCACATTTTCAACGCGTTCGCCTTTATAATAAACGACACGTCCGTCATTTAAACTATTCTTATACTCTTCTGGAGATATTAACGCCATGGTAGTCAGGCTCCTTCATATTTGTTATTTTTAGCATTGGTTATTATTGGGGGCGTAAAGGCTCAAATGGCGACCCCTTCTTCCACAACCGGAAATCAAGCTTTCATCAAGTTCTGGGCATCGCACGGTGATATCTCGGGAACACTTCCTCCTCAATGTTGGAGCCCATCATGCTGTCCACGGCCAAGGTTGCGCTAAGTGCCGCTGCGTCGACCCCGCATCCCAACAACCGCTCACCGTACTGGTCACCGGCAAAATAGAGACCTTCGATATATGGAGACTTGACATCCAATCGGTCTGTACCGATGGGTTGGATCCAGGCAAAGGCATGGTCGCAGCACATCCAGAACAAAAATTCCATTTCCGACTCCCATTTGTCGGCGCCGAAGGTCTCTTTCCACCAGTTCTCATTCCAATCCATCACACGGGACACCTTTCGTGCGTCGCGCATCTCTTCATGGGTCAGTGCGGTCGAGAAAATCCATCCGTGTTTCCCCTTCGGGGCGCTCCCCATCTCGGAGGTGAGGTCCGGGTTGGAGTTGAATCCCTCGTTCACGTTTGCCAGGTTCCACAGAACCATATCGATACATCCGCTGTATCCTTCATCCGCACTGATGACATCCGGCATGTAGATGAAACTCCGCTCCTCGATTCCCTTTTCCGCCCAGATGTTGGACTTCATGTTGCCCAGGCCCGTCATCATGCCAGCGCCCCAGAATTTCTGCTGAATTCGATCGACGACATCCTGGGGGAAATACCTGGGATGAATCAGGTTCAGCATCTGCTTCGAGGGGATATTGCAGATGATTTTGTCGGCATAGACCGTCTCATACCCCTTACCCGTCTGATAGGTCACCCCCTTGGCCACACCGTCTTCGATGATGACGTCCACCACCGGGCAGTTTCTCAGCACCTCACCCCCATTCTCCTTGACTACCTGTTCCATCAAGAGGGCGAAGGAGATGGTTCCCGGATTGGGGACCGAGGAACAGGATCCTTCCACCAGGTTCATCCTGATGGGCCCGGCCGTAGCCATATGCACCAGAACGTCCGGAGCGGGAGTGAGCCTAAGGTCTGCCTGGCCGGTCTGTGACGCGGCAAGCACCTTGATGTAGTCGTAGGCTTCCTTTTTCACATTCTTGGCCCTCAGCCAATCTTCGAAGGACATGTGCCGCGTTTTTCCGATATCGTCCATGGTCATCATGGCCATTGTTCTCAGGGCGATCATCGTCGATGTGAAACCCTCTTCGCTCATCCACGGATAGACCTCGCCCTTGCCGACCTGGTAGGCCTTGTTGCCGTTCTTGTAATCCACGAAGGCGAAACCGACATTGCGGGGCATTTCCACAGGTTTGCCCAGGTAGTCCATCAGGCACCGGATCTTTCCCCTGTTGCCCCAGAACATGCCGTGGCCCGTATCCAGAGTCGTGCCGTCGAAAAGGCCTTCTTTGAAACAGGTCTTCAAGTCCGGTTTACATCTCGGCACCCAGGCACCGATGGAGGCCAGATCGCGCCGGAAACCGTTGGCGTCCCTCTCCAAACCATCGATATATAACTTGTCGCCTTTCCCCACCCAAGATGCCAACCGCCCGCCGATAAAGGGCGCCTTTTCGAGCACCAAGACCTTCTGGTTGAAGTCCTTTGCCAGGAGGCTTGCAGCCCCCAAACCAGCTGCACCGGATCCGATAACGATCACATCATAACCTTTGTTCGCCATAGAAAATCTCCCTTATGATTTGTTGCTTTGAAAATGTTTAGTGATAGTTCCAACCAATGTATTACCCGCGCATCAAAGAATCTGGAATAGTGACAATGCAAAAGAAGGGCCAGCGCTCCATTTGTGATTTATAGCTATTATTACAAAATATTATATTTTTTTCGCATACCGGGAAGCTGGGCAGGTGCAATATATGACCCCTTCAGCACAATATTTTGAGCAAACCCTTGACAAGGTACATCAAACATTTTAAGGTATTTTAAAAAAATCCTGCCCGGTCGCTCTCCGCTTTTAAAACTGATCCGGAAAAAGTTATATGATTTATAGGCGGTGGCATACACCTGACGCCAAATCCTTTGAGCGAAAATATCATCATTCAAGGAATGAAATATGAATCCCGACGGCAGTAACCCTACCCAACCCAGTGAACTGATTTCCCAGGAAGAGCAACTGCTCGCGGTGGCAGCCATGTTTGAAGGTAATTTTTCCATTGATTGGCTCAGCGAGATGACCGGCTATAAACCGACTAAATTGCTTTCCATTCTAGAAAATGAAACCGGCAAAAAGAGGCTCTCCACAAAAGGGATAGGCATTTACGCTTTTTTGGATGACCAGGAACGCCATCGGTTACTGAAGCAACTCTCCAGACAAAGGAAAAAAATCTTGCATCAACAGATCGCTAATTTGTTGATGAACGAAAGTTCCGAAGACGAGAGCATTACTGACCAGCTGTCCCATCATCTCCTTCAAATCCCCAACGATTTGGAACGCTGCCAGTGCCTCATCAAGGCGGGTGATGTTTACCGGCGGCGGTATAATATTGAGACCGCTTTTCAATGCTACGCAAAGGTCATCAACGATCTATCGGTGCTCTCCGGTGAGGAGGTGGATCGACTTTATTCTGAAACGAGCATAAAATATTCCAAACTGTCAACTGCCAGACATAACACGGCGGAGGTTCTCAAGATACTGTATGATGCCATGGAACGCGCCAAACGCTTGGAGTACAAACCGATCCAGGCCTTGCTTCATATGCATATCGCAAAAAATGAATGGCTCCATGCCAAATACACCCAAGCCCTTGACAGTTTCGATACCGGATGGAAACTTGCCAAGTCACTAAACGACCCCAAACTGCTCAGGGAGGCGACAACCTTCAGCACCTTTTTTCTTTATTGGCAGGGTCGGTTTAAAGAGGCCGTGGAAATCTATGAGGGAACGGTCTCCAATGTGGACAAGCTGCCGGAAGGTCATTTCCCGATTCTGGCAGCCATTACGGTGGGCTATTGCTATGCCCAAATAGGCCAGGTCACACAGGGCCTTGGCATGCTGGACGCCATCCGCAATTTATGCCTGGAACGAGGGGATCTTTACTTGGCCTCTTATTGCGACGGCAATATGGGTTTAATCATGATCAGCATCCTGCGCCTTGAAGAAGCCCTGAAATACTTGAAGCGTTCTGCCAATGATGCCCAAAAAGCAAGCAACGACTGGGTGTTGATCAATGTTCTCGTCATGACGGCATATCTCTACTTCCTTAAAGGCGATACAAAAAAATGCCTCCGCGACTTGAGGGCATTTTTAAATAAAAGCCAAAAAGTCCAAGCGACCGTACAGCCTTTCCCTTTTTTACTTGCGCTTTCCATGGCCATGGAGAATGGCGATCTTCCTAAGATAAAAGGACTCTCATTAAAAGAAGAAATCACCCGGAAACTGAGGGGAAAAAACCTGTATATGAAAGGGGTCGCCTACCGGTATAAAAGTTATCTTCAAAGTATTGAAAATCAGCCCTTGGAAAAAGTAGTCGCCTCATTGAATCTGTCCTTAGAATGGG
>VMSV01000249.1 GCA_013791935.1 Desulfobacteraceae bacterium
ATGCTTTACAATCCCCATATTCGCTGGTAAATTCCTACCCAACTCCAGCGACTCAGCTCAAGGGATTTTATCCATCATCGCGCTGGCCTCGGAATCAATCTATTTCCAGAACCAATAATTTATTTCCTGATCAATCCGTTCCAGTTTCTTTATAAGGGAAAAGGAAAAAATTATAGTCATTATCGCAGACAGAAGGAAAAATAGATGGGACAGAAATGGAAACAACTTATTAAAAAATTAATCCTTTACAACCCACTCAGAAGTTGGATCAGTAGTAGACGGCACGATAGGAAATTCATTGAATGGGAAAGAAATGGCAGGCCTGTTCCGCCACCGCATATCGTCAAGCAGCGAACCCTCCGAACTTTTGCCAAGAGATTCAATCTGAAAATTATGGTGGAGACAGGAACATTTTATGGAGACATGGTCGAAGCAATGAAAGAGGATTTCGATCGGATATACTCTATTGAGCTAAGTAAAGAACTATACGAGAAAGCCAAAAAAAGATTTGAAGATGAAGAAAAAATTCAGCTGATTCAAGGTGACAGTGGAATCGAACTGGGAAATTTGATTAATAGGATTGATGGACCTGCCCTGTTTTGGTTAGACGGTCATTACTCTGCAGGAGTAACAGCAAAAGGTAGCAAATATACGCCTATTTATGAGGAGTTGACACATATATTTGAAGGCACAGATAAGAGGCACGTAATAATTATTGACGATGCAAGATGCTTCGGAACTGATTCTGCATATCCGAGTATAGAGGAACTCAGTAATTTCATTAAATCCAATTTACCCGACTCCGACGTGACGGTCGAAGATGACAGCATAAGGATAGTGCCAAGATCCATGAGCGAAAAACCTCGACACCGGACAGCATATTGACGACAAAATAACCGGAGACTTGCACCAGCAGAGAGCAGCGGATTTTGGAATCATGAAAAGATTCTTTAAACGAAGAACTTCTATTGGTGTGGTCTTTGTGTAATTGCGGGCTTGCGGAATTTCAAGAGCACGTTTTCTTACCCAGATACCGAGATCAGCATTGAGAATATGAAACAGCCTGTTCATCATCTCTCTTCCATGGTTCCCCCACGGGATTACCTCCATATAGAATCCTTAGAAAGCGCTGCGCAATTTATTTCACAAAGATTCCTGGAATATGGTCTTAGGCCCAAACGTCAGGATTACAATGTTTCCGGAAGGAGCTACACAAATGTCCCGGTGCCTTATGCTCACCTCTAAATATTAACAGTCGATTTAAGATTGATATATTGGATTGATACTTATAAATATACCCAATACATGCGTATATGGCGTAAAAATTTCACCCAATGCCAAAACTGTGCTTTACAATCCCCTTAACCCCTGGTAAATTGCGTCCCCACGTCCGGTGGATCAGTTCAACACCCTTTTATCCATCAACCCACCAGCCTCCCCATTATCATGAAATCCTGGTTCATTAACAATAGCGTTTCGGCTTTTACAAACCGGGGCTCAAAATATGGGTGGGTGTTTAAGGGCAAATCTTGGTATGCTCGACAACTTCGATAGACAAAGGAGTTGGCTATGATTAATATAGATTCTTTATTTATTATAACAGCAGCATAATAAACCATTTTATAGAGGAGAAGGAAAAAAATGAAGAAAATTTGGATGGGTTTTGTCATTGCGGCCATGGTTTGCACTTTTGCCGGCACAACGGTCAATGCCGAAAACACGTTTGGATTTAATTTAGGTGCAGCTGTCCCCACGGGGGATTTTGCAGATGCCTATGAAAATGGGTTTAGTGCTGGGGCCATTGCCAACCTCGATACAGCAAGCCCTATTGTGGATATTTCTCTTGGAATTAATTACAGCAGTTTTGAGGGGAAAACCTACTATATCTACTATGGCAATGAGTATAAATATGACTCTACAGACTTGATCACCATATTTGTCGGTCCCAAGTTTGGTAAAGACAAAGGTTTTTATTTCTTGCCCGCGATCGCCCTGAACATTAACGAGGGTGACTACCGGGGAGGTTTTGATTGGGGCGCCGGTTACTTGGTTCCCATGGGTTCAGGTAAAACGCGTGTTGATATTGGAGTAAAATACAGTCTTCTCAACATCATCGGGAATGAGGATGGAGAAGATACCCTTGGAATGTTTGTGTTTTCAGTGGGGATAAATTTTTAATCCCTACTCCCATGGTAGTGGTTTTTGGACCTTTTTATTTAACATTATGCTGCTTTTAATGGGGAGGTGCAAAATCTCCCCTTTTACTAATGAGTTCATAAATTTATAGACGCATACTGCCCTCAAACGTCTATTTAATAGGCCTTCATAACTAAAAGTGTCTAAACAAATATGAACTCATTAGTATTTCATCCATTTTCACACAGCCACCCAGACCGGCAGGGTGACCATGCAGAAGCCGTAGCTCACCAGAAGAATCGAACCTACTTTTTGTTCGTCGTCGCCGCCATAGCGATTGATCTGGAGCATGATGGTGGCCGCCGGAGCTGCTGCCCCTTGAATGACCAGTAGGATGTGGTCAAACCTATTGCCTTAAATCACAACTCAAGGTTTGACCCCTTACTTGTGTAAATCACAACTCAAGGTTTGACCCCTTACTTGTGTTTGCCTTCAATTGACTGCCGGTGGCCGCCATGTGAAGTGTTCCGATATTGTCTGTTGGCAATGCATCGATGACGCCGTCATCGTCGGCATCAATGTCCTGGCCACCGGAAATGGCTATCACGTAAAGCATGCTGTCCTGGAGACTATTTTCCGGGACATCGAAAAGACCGGCTTCGGAAATTACGGTTGATTCCGAAGTGGTAGTGGAATAAATCGGGTTATCAAGATCGTCATACTGATATACAGCCACTTCCGCACCGCTTAAAGGGCCTAAAAGCGCCAGACCGGTAACGACTTCTGCAGGATTGTCGCCAGAGCCGCCATCTGAATTTCCGCCGCCACACCCTGTCAGGAACATAAGCATTATCAAAAAAATAGAACATGTACAGAATCCCAAAAGAAACTTTTTCCTGAGTATCATGAAGCCCCCTTTTTTTATCATTACGGTTTGTGCGGTAGGCATTCGATTGCGACTATGCCTGATGCCTGTGGTCTGACCAGACTATCATATTATTTTATCAATAACATTATTCCATACAAACCCATTTATTGAGTTTAGACCTTCACTTTTAAGTCTAAAAATGCCATTTTATGGCGCTATGGTTTCCCTTAAGGTTATCTTGGTCAGCCTCCGGAGAACATAGCACCGTTGTCAATGTTAGCCGCTTTTACTATACGTTAATAGAAGGCTTACTCTGCCTATCGGGCTAAAATTGTATTTTGTCGATAGGCTCGGTACAATAAATGATGATTTTCCATCAGAATAGGTATAACCCTGCAAATTGGAAGTTAGGTGGTCTCCGATATACTTGTCTGAAGTGTGAATGATAAAATATTTTTCATCGAGTTCTGGTTTAAAAATTATTATCCCCCCAATATATCCACGACTCCAAACTGGTGGAACGTATTTTATTATAGGTTGCTCCACAGTTCTAGTCACTGTGTATTTTGAATTTAAAATTGTAATAACAGGATACAACACATCACCAATGAAATAACTTTTAATCTCTATTGCCAGTTTTTCATTTGAATCGGGCAACTCAAATGCCTTGAAGTAGCTTTTCCCAGACGAAAAATTATATGCTGGCGACTTCGTATCTATGAAAAAATTAACTTCATCATTAAAAGGAACTTTTTGATAATGAATTTCTTCCATTGAATGATAACATATATCGTTATTATCCAAACGTGAAGTTGCTAATTTGAGGCCATAATCGTATGTGCATCCAGTAAGGAAAAGAATAGCGATAGTTAATAGAATATTTTTTCTCATTTTTCCTCTTGCCCAACGAATAGAATTTTATCCATTGTCCTGCATAATGGAAACCGTGACGGATTGCTTATGAAAAAAGAATATTGGTTCTGGAACTAAATTGGTTCGGAGGCCAGCGGGATGATGGATAAAATCGTGTTGAACTGAGCCGCCGGACGTGAGTGAGAACTTAGCAGCGGATATGGGGATTGTAAAGCAGATATTCGGATTTTGGTATGATTTTTACGGGGTATGGGCATGGAATGGGTTTGATTTGTCAGCATCAGGTCATAAAAACCATCTAAAATAGTTGGTTAAAAAAGGTTGGTTGTATAAATTCTCCGGCCTTTGGGCGCAACGACCCTGTTGAGTTCCACGGGACCCCTTGAACAATCCGGATTTTTAGCAACCTGCCGGATCAGCCAAAGGAAAAGGCGGGCCGATTCTTATCTGGTTTTCCGGGTATTGAGAACTCGGCAATCGGAAGCAGGGTTCCCTTTCTGCACACCGGGCGATGGTGACTTTGCCATCCTTTAACGAGATGATCCGGTGGTTTGAGATGGCCACCCGGTGGGTGTACCGGCCCGGATATTCCAGAACATCTTCGGGCTTCTGGAAAGGGGGGGTAGGGCTTTAAACAGTTGCTTTTCAGTGACAGTGGATGGACACGATCTATGGATCAATTTCTATGAATGTCAAATGTTTCAAATTGTCTTATTGGTTTTTATCTGGTATTTTTTGGGAAAACTTGGACCCAAACTCAAAAAGGAGGCAATGTGATTTATCACCGAAAGCCGTGGTTGGCGTCCTACGATCAGGGCGTTGATGCTGAAATCGAAATCCCCTCCATTTCTCTGAAGAAGTTATTGGTCGACACGTTTACCGCCTATCCGGACCGGGCGGCTTTTCACTTCATGAATGAGGTTACCTCCTTTGGCCGGTTGTTGGAACAATCGGGGCAGTTTGCCGCAGCTTTATATCATGCCGGGGTCGGCAAAGGGGATGTGGTGGCGATCAACCTGCCCAACACCCCGCAGTATCTTATTGCTCTGGTCGGAGCCCTTCGAGCCGGGTGCGCTGTTTCAGGATTGGCGCCATTGCTGATGCCTGATGAAATGAAGTATCAACTGAACTATTGCAGTGCCAAGGTATTGGTGACGCTTGATGTGCTGTTTGATGGCAAACTGGCCCCCATAGCGCACAAGATGGATCACCTTGAAACAATTCTCATCACGGGGTTATTCGACTCCCTGCCCGGTGTCAGGGATTATCCTGCCGGCAAATCCCTTTCCAATAAGGCCGTGGAATCCTTTTACGCCTTCATGGAAAAAACGGATAGAAGCCCGCCGGAACTCGATGTTGAACCGGGGGATGCCTGCTTTATTCAATACACAGGCGGCACCACAGGCCCCCCGAAAGGGGCAGTACTCACACACGGCAACATGGTTGCCAACATCTGCCAGTTCCAACACTGGTTGAAAATCCAACACAGCAAAGAAGTCTGGCTCTCCGGATTTCCCATATTTCATCAGGCCGGGCTATTTGTCGCCTGTTGTGCTCTGGTGTGGGCCACCCCGCAGATCCTGATTCCCGACCCCAGAAATACCGGGCACATCATCAAGGAAATCGCCCGACTTCAACCGACCGTTTTGGTGAATGTCCCGTCTCTGTTCCTGATGCTTCTGGCTGACCCCGAGTTTCGGAAACTCGATTTCTCCTCACTCAAATACTGCATGGCCGGGGCTGCACCGTTTCCAGTGGATGGGATCAAGGATCTCGACGGCCTGGTCGGGGCCAACAAGACCATTGAAGTCTGGGGGATGACCGAGACCTGCCCGCTGATTACCGCGAACCCTGCCAAAAACAAGAAAAAAATCGGTTCTGTCGGATTGCCCCTGCCCGGAACCTTATTCCGCGTGGTCAGTCTGGAAGATGGCAAAACCGAGGTCCCGGAGGGTTCCGAAGGTGAATTGATCTGCAGCGGTCCTCAGGTCATGAAAGGGTACCTGAACATGCCCGGGGAAACCGCCAATGCGCTGCGCGAACAGGATGGCGCGCTCTGGATGCACACCGGCGATGTCGGTCGGATCGATGATGAAGGATACGTCTACGTTGTAGACCGGGCCAAGGATATGATCATCGTGGGCGGGTATAAAGTATTTTCATCGGAGGTTGAAGACAAGCTTTACAAGCACCCGGCCATCGGCATGTGTGCCGTTATCGGCGTTCCCAATCCGGACCGCCCGGAAAGCGAAATCGTCAAACTGGTGGTTCAGAAAAGCGAGGCCTATGCGGAAAAATCCGACCAACAGGTTCAAGACGAGATCCAGACATTTGCCAAAGAAATACTGGCCCCCTACAAAGTTCCGAAGATCTACGAATTTCTCGCAGAAATTCCATTAACCTCTGTCGGCAAGATCAATAAAAAATCACTTAAACCTTCTTTGAAGAAAGAACCGATGGTTATTGCGAAAGGAGTTATGAAATGACAGCAGATCAACAGGTATTAAAGGAAAAGCTTCCGGATTGGTTTGAGAAGGATTTTTTCCTGCATGACCCACAACAGCGAACCTGGGATGAACTGGAGGTTGGAGAATCATATGACACAGCCCCGTTCGTCGTTACCCGGGAGAGAATTGAAAAATATGCCGCCGGTACCGAGGACAACAACCCGTTTTACCTGGATGAAGCGGCAGCGCTAAATTCGCAGTTCAAGGGAATGATCGCGCCACCTACCATTATTGTGCCCATTGTATTTGCCGCCATAAGGCCTGATTCCTGGGTAAAAATGCCCGGAGCTGTCAACCCTGGCCAAAAACTTGAATTTGGTGTTCCCGTCAGAGTCGGGGATCTGATCCAGTGTAAGATCGTATTGATTGATAAGATGATTAAAAGAGGCAAAAAATATACGGTTGCCAGGATGCATATTACCAATCAAAACGATGAGATGGTGTGTATCTGGACCGGGGGTCTGGTATTGCCTAAATAATCAAAATGTAAACCATGGAGATCAAAATGGCTGACAAAATTAGTTTTGATGAGATCAATCTGGGTTTTGAATTACCCATGCAGTCAAAATCAATCACCCAGGAAAAGATTACAAAAAATGCTGAAGCATCCCTGGACTATAATCCGATCCATATTGACCCGGAATACGCAAAAAAAATAAACCTGCTGGGCAAAGGAACCACGATTGCCCATGGCATGATGACCTTATCCTTTATGGGAAAAATCGTTACGGATTGGGTTTACCCGGGCGGCGGTTTTATGAAATCATTGGAAGGAAAGTTCTTCCATCCGGTAAGGCCCAACGACGAACTGAAGGTTTATGCAAAAATTATTGAGAAGCACCCCAGACCGAAAAAAGAGGAAAACTTCCTGGTTCTTGATGTTTGGTGCGAAATCAATGACGGTATTAAGGTGTCCGCGGGTACTGCCGCAGTGATTATTCCGAATTAGCAGTAAATCGAGGGGTCAGGTCTTCATTATTGACAGATAGAACGAATCAAGGTAATCAATCCTCAAATCCATGATTCATTCAAGCACAGAGGATTTCCCGTGGCCCGGCCCTTACGCATTGAGTATCCAGGAGCGTTTTATCACATCACCTCAAGGGGAAATGAACGCAAAGCCATCTTTAAAAGCAGAAGAGACCGGGAAAAGTTTCTGGAGTATTGCGAATCTGCGGTTTTAAGGTATGGCGCGATCATTCATGCCTATTGCCTGATGGACAACCACTACCACTTGCTTCTGGAGACCCCTTCCGGCAATCTTTCCCGAATCATGCGTCACATCAACGGTGCCTATACCACCTATTTCAATGTGAAAAGACAAAGGGCGGGGCATCTTTTTCAAGGCCGGTACAAAGCCATCCTCGTTGAATCCGATGAATATGCCGATGAGCTGTCCCGATACATCCATTTAAATCCGGTAAGAGCGAAAATGGTGGAGCATCCCGAGGATTATGAATGGTCGAGCTATCCTTATTATACCGGCATGAAGAAGCCGCCCGAGTGGCTGTACAGGGATTCTATTCTCGGGTATTTTGGAAAACAGATTTCGGCATCGGAAAAATCCTATAAAATATTTGTGGAAAAATGGATTGACCAGGGATATGAAAGCCCGTTAAAGGATGTTGAAAGTTCCACCCTGCTTGGCAGCTCAGATTTTATCAAGCACATTCAAGAACGATATCTGTCCGGTTTGAAACCCGCTGATGATATACCGGCCATAAAGACGCTATCCCGAAAGGTTACGCTTGATAGGATATTCGATAGGGTGGATGCTGGATTGAAAACCAAGCCTGCTTGGGTTAGAAATGCAAAGATGTATCTGGGCCAAAAATATTCCGGCAAGCCTTTGAAGGAAATCGCCGTTCATTTCGGGATTGGCGCGTCCGGGGTATCCCAATCCTCCAGACGGTTTTCGGAAAGAATGGAAAAAGACCGGAAGGTCAAAGACCAGGTTGAAAAGATAGAAAACGAATTAAAGCAGTTAATCATGAAGAGCTGAACCCTATAGCTTACAAAAGGAAGATCATGGAACCATTACATTACAAGCATTGGCCCAAGGACGTTCCCCGGACAATTACTTTACCTAAGACGTCACTCTACTACAATCTCGATGTATCCGCTGCACGTTATCCTGAAAAAACAGCTATTTCCTATTATGGCTCACGGCTTTCCTATGCCCGGATCAAGTCGGAAGTTGATACTCTGGCGGGATATCTGCAAAATGAATGCGGCGTAAAAAAAGGGGATAGAGTCCTTTTGTTCATGCAGAACAGCCCCCAGTTTGTTATCGCCTACTATGCCGTGCTGCGTGCTGATGCCGTCCTGGTGCCATCCAATCCCATGAATCTTACAGAAGAATTAAGGCATTACATCCGGGATGCCGGAGTCTCCGTAGCGATCTGCGGAGCAGAACTTTGCCATCGTCTCGAACCTCTGATAGGGACAGATGGATTCAATCATGCCATCGTGGCGGATTATGGAACTTATATAACCGAACCCACCGATCTGCCGATTCCGGATATGGTTCAGATGACATCTCCGGATAAGGAAATTTCCGGGTTTATAAAATGGGAAAAAGCCTTATCCGTCCCACGACAACCCGGGTCTCACCTGTCCAATCACGAGGATCTGGCGGCTATTATTTATACTTCCGGTACAACAGGGGAACCCAAGGGGTGCATGCATACTCACGAAACCCTCATGGAAAATACTGTTTTCGCAGGGTATTGGCAGGGCATCTCCTGCGAGGATATAATGCTCAGTGTGGTCCCTTTCTTCCATGTCACCGGAATGCAGGTTGTGATGAATGGATCCATTTACGTTGGCGCAGAACTTGTGATTATGACCCGGTGGGATAGAGAGCTTGCCCTTCAATTGATCCAACGGCACCAGGTGACGAACTGGACCAACATTCCCACCATGGTCATTGATCTTTTTGCCAGCCCGAACTTAACTAGTGAAAGTTTGAAAAGCTTGCGATATATCGGAGGTGGCGGGGCAGCCATGCCTGAGGCCGTGGCCAAAAGACTTTATGAACTCAGTGGACTGTCCTTCGTCGAGGGCTATGGTCTTACGGAAACAGCGGCTCCAACCCACAGCAATCACCTCTCCCGGCCTAAACCCCAGTGTCTTGGCATTCCCATCTTCAACACCGAAGCCCAGATTATCGAACCCATTACCCTCGAACCCCTTGGCCCCAACCAAAACGGTGAAATTGTTGTGAGGGGGCCACAAATATTTAAAGGGTACTGGAATAAACCACAGGCCACCAAGGAGTCTTTTCTGGAGATAGGGGGCAGAACCTTTTTTCGAACTGGGGATCTGGGCTATTATGACGAGGAAGGGTACTTTTTTATTGTTGACCGCTTGAAGCGCATGATCAACGCTTCCGGTTTCAAGGTCTGGCCGGCGGAAGTGGAAGCCCTGATGTACAACCATCCCGATATACAAGAAGCTTGTATTATCAGCTCCAATGATGCCTACCGAGGTGAAACCGTCAAGGCGGTTGTCGTCCTTAAAGAGGCGTCCAGGCAGAATAAAGATATGGCGCAAAATATCATTAACTGGTGCAAGGAAAGAATGGCTGCCTACAAATACCCGCGAATCATTGAATTCGTTGATGAATTGCCCAAGTCCGGTTCAGGGAAAGTGCAGTGGCGATTGCTCCAGATAAAAGAGAACACAGACTGAACGGTTGATAGCTTACCCCTCGAAAGGAGGAAAAACGTGGCTGGAATTGATTATGTAATGGATCAAAATGTTGCAGTGGTATCCATGAATCGAGGAGAAAATCGGTTTAATCTGGATTTTTTTGAAGCGTTTAATACGGTCTTGGATGCGGTGGAAAGGGAAACTGCCGCCAATGTAATGGTGGTTAAATCATCCGATGAAAAAATCTGGTCAAACGGTATCGACCTGACATGGCTCAGCACCGCGTCCGAGACACACGGACCTGATGCGCCCCAAAAATTCAGTTCCGGGGTGAACGATCTGATGAAACGCATCATTGCGTTTCCCATGGTTACCATTGCCGCAATTACCGGTCATGCCTTTGCAGGAGGAGCGATCATGAGTTGCACCTTTGATTTCAGGTTTATGCGTTCGGACAGGGGGTATTTCTGTTTTCCGGAAGTAGATCTGAATATTCCGTTTACTCCTCTATTAAATGCCATCGTGAAAAAAGCGATCCCCATGTACAAACTGGAAGAAATGCAACTGTCCGGCAAAAGGTTTACGGCTGAAGAGTTGCAGCTCCATCACATTATCACCAAAGCCTGCCATATCAATGATTTGATGGGTGAGGTGATGGTTTTTGCCAAAACCTTCAATAAAAACCGGGATACCCTTAGAATTATGAAAACACGCTTGCACGAGGATATTCTCAACATACAATAAAGCGGACAGGGAGAAAAGAAGCATTGTTTCGCATGGGTTTTACTCCGGGCCGAAGGAAATCCCTTCCATCCTGGATCAGCTCCGTTATCCCTTTTCTTGTCGAAGCCTGGCCAATCCGGCTATTTCTCATCCCCCTTTCGAGTGAAAAGGTCATAGAGGATCGGAAGGAGAATCAGGGTCAAGATGCCGGAGATCAGAATCCCTCCCACCGAGGCAATGCCCACGCCGTTTCGGAGTTCCGCGCCGATGCCCCGGCCGGTGGCCAGGGGAAGCATTCCCAGGACTGCCGCCAAAGTGATCATGGCGATGGGCCGGAACCGTTCGCAGGCGGCTGTGATCATGGCCTTGTGACGGGGGGCGCCCTCGGCGATATGTACGTTGAACTGGTCCACGATCAGAATAGCATTGTTTACCACGATGCCGATCATCATGACCATGCCCATGAGAACAAACATGGAAAGGCTTTCTCCGGTCATGGCCAGGGACACCATGACACCGATGAGGCCCAGGGGAATGGTCACGAGGATGAGCCAGGGCTGCTTGAAGGATTCGAGAATGGCTGCCAGGGAAAGATATACCAGAATCATGGCCATGATCCCGGCTTCGCCAAAGGCTGCGATGGCCTCGGCCATTCTTTCGTACATGCCGGTAAACCGGTGTTCATAACCCGTGGGAAAATGGCCCTGGGCTTTGATTTCTTCTTCAATGCGGTTAACGGCCGTTCCCATGGGCAAATCCGGGGACAGGTTGGCAAACACTTTGGCCACCCGGCTTTTGTCCTGACGGGTGATCTGAATGGGGGCTATGCGCTCTTCCACGTCCGCCACATTGGCCAGTAGAATCGGACGGCCCGGTGCTCCGGGGAAGAGAAACCGGGGAATCTGATCCCGCCCGGATTTATCGGCCAATTCCACCACAATGTCATAGTTGCGGTCCCCTTTTTTGAAGGTGCCGGACTTAATGCCTTCGAGATTGGCTCGAAGGGTGAGGCCCAGATTCACCGCAGGCACGCCCAGGTCCGCCAGCACCGCTCGTTTGGGAAGCACCGCCAGTTCCGGTTTGCCTTCCCGGACCGTGGTGTCCGGATCCTTGATTCCTTTAATCCGGCTGATCCGGTCCCGGGTTTGGGTGGCCAGGTCATCCAGCATGGCCAATTCATCCCCGGCGATCTGAAGCTCGATATCCTGGCTCTGTCCGCCAATGATGGAGGCCTGGGTGACCGTGACAACGCACTCCGGATATCCGGCCAGACGGCGCCGGACTAAGGTCATGAGGTCATCGAGAGTGCTCTTTCGCTGGTCCCGGTCGGAAAAAGTCAAGAGCAATTGGGCCAGATAAACCCCCTGGGTAGACTGGCCGATCATGCCCTCAACCTTGCCGATGGAGCCGGTGATGTCTTTCAGTTCCGGTAGATCTTTGAGCCTTTCCTCCACATCCCGGACTCGCTTTTCGGTGCGCGCAAGATCATATCCGGTGGGGTATTCCAGTTTGACAAAAATCTGGCCCTGGTCCGGGTCCTGGAAAAAACTGAATCCCACAACCCCGGAAAGAGACAGGGAAAGGATAAACAGTAGAAGTGTTCCCGCCAGGACTCCCAGGGCCGCGCTTCGGTGATGCTCATTAAAAGAAAGGATCCTTCGATAAATATCCACCACCCCTGCAAGACGCCGGTTGAAGCCGGTTTCCATGCGAAGCAGAATCCCTGTTTTTGAATCCTTTCCGGGTTTGAGCAGAAGAGAGCAAAGAAGGGGCGTTAAGGTAAAGGAGATGAACAGAGATACGGCGGTCATGATGAGCATGGTCCAGGCCAGGGGTTTCATGAATAGACCCACCACGCTGCCCATCATGCCGATGGGGAACAGCACCACGATATTGGTCCCGGCGCTGGCCATCACCGCTACGGTGACTTCCTTGGCGCCAACGCGGGCGGCTTCCTTGGGGTCACCGGTTTCGCCAAGGCGTTTGACGATGGCCTCTAACACCACAATGGAATTGGTCACCAGAATTCCGATGGAAAGCCCGATGGAGATCAGGGTGGAAGTATTCAGGGTATAACCCGCCAGCTCCATGAAAAAAAGGCTGATGATCACGGTAAGGGGCATGGTGACGGCCACCACCAGAGTGGACCGGAAATTGTACAGGAAGAAAAAAAGAATGGCTGCGGTGAGCAGGATTCCCAGGAGAACGTCCTTCCAGGCGCTGCTCACCGAGGCTTCGATGAACCTTCCGTCATCCACCACCCATTTTAATTCCATGCCGCCGGGCAATTGCTGATTCAGGGTCTCCACTGCGGCTTTTACACGATTTACCACTTTCACGGCATTGGCTTCCGCTTTTTTGACCACCCGGATGTACACGCAGGGTTTGCCGTTGAAGGTGGCTTTCCGGCGAAGCTCTTTGGTGGTCATGATCACATGACCGATGTCCCGAATGTGGCAGCGCTGGCCTTCTTCATTGGCCACTTCAAAGGTTTCGATGTCTTGGACCGTCTTGTAATCCGCATCGAACTTCACGGAAAATTCCCGGCCGTTGTCCTTCACCCGGCCGCTGGGAATGATCCGAACCGCCTGCTGAATCCCCTGAACCACGGTCATGCTGGACAGACCCTTGGCCGCGAGCTTTTCCCGGTCCAGGAGCACATGAACCTCCCGTTTGGCGCCACCCACCAATTCCACATTGGCTACGCCGGAAATCACGGTCAGCCGGTCCCGGAGGGTGTTGTCCGCATAGTCGTACAGCTCATCCAGGGGGGCATCCCCGGTGAGAACCATGTTCACCACGGGCTTGGCGTTGATGTCGAACTTGAGAATCTTGGGGTCTTCCACAGCCTCTGGAAAATCGGCCTTGATCAGGTCTATCTTTTCCCGGACATCGGTGGCGGCAATGTCCACATTCGTCCCCTGTTCAAATTCCAGCAGGGTTTGGCTGACGTTTTCCATGCAGGCTGAACTCACATGCTTGAGCCCGTCGATGGTCACCACCTGATCTTCGATGCGCTTGGCCACATCCGTTTCGATCTGCTCCGGGCTGGCTCCCGGATAAATGGTGGTGATGGTGATATAGGGAACATCCATTCGAGGCATGAGTTCAAGGCCCATTTTCCGGAAGGAGTTCAACCCGAGCAGACTGAGCCCGATGATGAGGCATCCCATGGCCACGGGCCGCTTAACGGAGAAATCCGATAGAAACATCAGTTCTCCTCCTTTTTAACGGTTACCGGCGAGCCATCATCCAATTGGGCCTGGCCCATCACCACCACCAACCACTCGCCGGATACATCCTTGTCAAGGATTTCCACGCGACCGTTGGACTCAAATCCTGTGTGTACTGAATGCTGCCGGGCCAAACCTGCGGCATCCAGGGTAAAAAGAACGGATTTGCCGCCTCGGGTAAGGACGGCTTCCGCGGGGACGCCCCATTGCTCCCGATGCTCCAGAATCGCCGTGACTTCGGCCATGGAACCGGGTGCCACATCTTTGGAAACGTCCGTTAAAAGGGCTTTGATTTCAAAGGTCCTCAGCTTGGGTTCAATGGCCGGGCTTTTGTAGGAGATCGTCTGAAGATTCAAAGCAGTTCCTGAAACCGTGACTTCCAGCGGGGTTTGGCCCGGAGTTACCAAGGCGTAAAGGGTGGAAGGCAAAAATGCGCTGACCTCAAGGAGAGACGTGTCCACGATCTGCACCACCGGCTGGCCGGATGATCCCATCTCCCCGGGTTCCTTGAATCGTCTGCTGATTCTGCCGCTGATGGGAGCAAGGACGGTGGTATCCGCAAGGTCTTTTTTGGCAATGGCCAAGGCAGCCTCGGCCTGGCGAACCTGCTCGGCGGCCAGGGCTGCCTGGGCTTGGGCAAGCTTGTAGACGGCACTGACCTGCAAATACCGGGACTGCTGGAGTTCAAAGGCATCTTGGGTGGTGTTGTGATTTTTCAACAGCCTTTCAAACCGTTTGAAATCCAGGCGGGCCTTGTCCAGATCCGCCTTGACTTTTTCAAGGTTGGCCAGGGCCTGCTGATGGCCGCACCGGGCAATGGCCAGGGCATGCTCCTGGATCATGGCGTTTTGCTCCAATTTCAC
>VMSV01000085.1 GCA_013791935.1 Desulfobacteraceae bacterium
CCCCTTGCTGAAGAAGTAAAAACTTCAGGAGGGTCTTTGGCCGATGATAAAGGACCCTATGAAAGATCTATTGTTTGAAATTGGAACGGAAGAGATACCGGCAGGCTATATCCAACCGGCCTTGGAGTCCCTGGCGGTTATTCTGGCAAAAGAACTGGATGAATGCAGGATTGCTCACGGACCCGCAAAAACCTATGGAACGCCTCGAAGGCTTGCCGTCATCTTTGGAGATGTGGCAGATCGTCAGGAAACAGTTTCCGAAGAAGTGGCAGGGCCTCCGGAAAGGATCGGCTTCGACGCATCGGGCAATTGTCTTGTGCCTGCCCTGAAATTCGCGGAAAAAACCGGCATATCCCCCCGGAAACTGTATGTGAAAGACACCCCCAAAGGGCGGTATGTTTTTGCCCGGGTCACCCGGAAGGGAATGCCCACCCGGACGGTTTTAAAATCGGTTCTCCCGGAGGTCATCAAAGCCATTCCTTTTCCCAAGACCATGCGGTGGGGAAGTCAATCCATTTCTTTTGCCAGGCCCATCCAGTCCCTGGTTTGCCTTCTGGGAAAACAGACGGTGGTTTTTGAACTGGGGAATTTAAAAAGCGGCAGGCATACCTTCGGGCATCGCTTCATGCATCCCGGTAAAATAAAAATTGATTCCCCGGAACAGTATGTGGATCTTCTTGCGCAAGCCCATGTCATAGTGGATGGCAGCCTTCGAAGGAAGCGCATTGAATCGGATATTGCCCAAGCAGCCAAGGGAATTGATGGTACCGTGCTCCCCGATGATGCGCTTCTGGACATTGTAACCCATCTGGTGGAATACCCGGCGGTTGCAGTGGGAAAATTCGATGATAAATTCCTTGCCCTTCCCGATGAGATTCTGATTACGGCCATGCGTGAGCACCAGAAGTATTTTGCCGTGGCAGGCCTGGAAGGCAAATTGATGCCCCATTTCATTGTGATGAACAACACTCCGGCCAAAGACATGAAGCTGGTGGCAAAGGGCCACGAACGGGTACTCCGAGCCAGGCTGGAAGATGCCATGTTCTTCTTCAGGAATGATGGAGCAACCTCCCTGGAGAGCAATGTTGATAAACTCAAGGATGTGCTGTTCCAGGCCAAACTGGGGTCCTTGTATGACAAGACCCTTCGGGTGCGCGATATTTCTGGTTTTCTTGCGGATCAACTCCTTGCAGGCCCTGAAGAGACTGCGGTGGATAATGAACTGAAAAACGACGTTTTAAAAGCTGCATGGCTGTGCAAGGCTGATCTGGTCAGCCATGTGGTGGTGGAGTTCCCCAAGCTTCAGGGCATCATGGGAAGAATTTATGCGGCCCGCAACGCCATGCCGGAAAATGTTTCCATGGCCATTGAGGAACATTATCGCCCCACCTATTCAGGCGGGGCCTTACCTTCCACCTATGCCGGGGCCGTTTTGGCCGTCGCTGACAAAATGGATTCCATTTGCGGATGCTTTTCCGTGGGGCTAATTCCCTCGGGGACATCCGATCCATACGCCTTGAGGCGCCAGGGTATCGGGATCATTCAGATCCTTCTTTCAAAAGGGTTTATGATTTCCTTGAGCCGCCTCATCCAAACCTGTCTGGTTTTTTTCATCCCCGGCGATGTTGAAAAGCGGACTGAGGTTTTAGGTCTTGTGCTTGGCTTTTTAAAGGACAGGATGGCCAATCTTCTGGCTGAAGAGGGCTATTCCAAGGATGTCATCGCTGCGGTCATGGCCGTGTCCGGGGATTGCGTTCCGGAATTGTGGAAGAAGACATCGGCTCTGGACGAATTGAAAAAGGAGCCGGACTTCGAGCCTTTGGCGGCTGCCTTCAAACGGGTGGTCAATATCATCAAAAAGTCCAGTGGCGGATTATCCGATGGTGAATCGGGAGCTGTGAAGGAAAGTCTTTTTGAGCACCCATCCGAAGGGGCCCTGTATCAGGCCTTTGAAAAAGTCAGGGAGGAAGCAAGGGCATGTCTGGAAAAACAGGATTTTCGGCAAGCCCTCATGGTGATTGCATCCTTGAAAGCCCCGGTGGATTCTTTTTTCAACGATGTACTGGTGATGGCGGAGGATCTTAATGTTCGGAACAACCGGCTGGCGTTGTTGGCGGGAATTGCTTCCCTGTTTGAAACCATTGCTGATTTTTCGAAACTGTCCACCCCCTGATTTAAGAAGCAGCCTTGATAACCAAGGCATGGATGACCCAACCGTATAGGATAAATAATAGGAGGATGAAATGCCCTTTGAACCGGATAAAGATAAGATTGTAAAATTCTGGAAATGTGATGGAACCGGCCTGTTGATCTCCATCAACCAGTACAACGATGGAGAAGCGAAACTTCAGATAGGCCCCAGGGTTTTTGTCAAGAAAGACGGAAGCGAAAGTCAACGAAAAGCCGGTCGCCTGACCATTGAAGATGTGTTGTGGCTCTATGATGTGATCGATGAAATCAAGGAAGATCTGGCCAAGATGGCGGCTCCGGAATAACCTGGCTTTATTGGCCTCCAAGGAAGTTCACAAGCCGGGGGGATGACCTATGACTGAAACCGTTTCCATGGACATTCGAAGCCGTGCGCTGGAACTCCGGGAGATCATCAACCGGGGCAATTACCGGTACTATATTCTGGATGACCCCGAACTTTCGGACGCGGAATATGACAGGCTGATGAAAGAACTCATCAGCCTGGAGCGGCAATGGCCCGATCTCGCCTCGCCCGTATCTCCCACCCAACGTATCGGAGCTCCTCCGGGCGCAACCTTTGACACCCTCAATCACTCCTTGCCCATGCTGAGTCTGGACAATGCTTTTGACCCCGGGGATGTGATGGATTTTGACCGGAGGGTTAAAAAGCTGCTGAAAGCCGTTGATCCAATTTATTATACGGCTGAGCCCAAACTGGACGGTGTGGCCGTGGAAATGGTTTACCGGAACGGCGTTTTGGAAGCCGCCACCACCCGGGGGGACGGTATCACCGGTGAAGTGGTGACTGCCAATGTGCGAACCATCCGAACTGTGCCCCTGGTGCTTCAAACCGATCTCCAGGCCCCTGAACTATTGGAAGTCAGGGGCGAGGTGTTCATCAGCCGGGAAGGGTTTAAGCGCCTGAACCAGGATCGCCTCGGGGAGGGCCTGCCCTTGTTTGCCAACCCCCGGAATGCCGCAGCCGGTTCCCTACGTCAGTTGGATTCCCGGATCACGGCTTTGCGTCCTCTGGAAGTCTTTTGTTACGGCATTGGAAGGGCTGCCGGGATTGATTTCAGTTCCCAGGGAGAAATTCTTGAAGGGTTGAAAAACTTCGGATTCAGAGTCAATCCCTTGATCCAATATCGGATTCCCATAGACCAGGTTCTGGCCTACTACAGGCAATTGGAACAGGACCGGGATCAACTCCCCTACGATATCGACGGCATGGTCATCAAGGTGGATGACCTTGCCCTTCAGGACATTCTCGGGGTCACCTCACGCAGTCCGCGATGGGCAGTGGCCTACAAGTTTAAAGCCCTTCAGGAAACCACGCAGGTTTTGAACATCGAGGTCCAAGTGGGCCGGACCGGAAGCCTCACTCCTGTGGCTCATTTGGAGCCGGTGAATGTGGGCGGAGTGACCGTGAGTCGGGCCACTCTTCACAATGAGGATGAAATTCGCAGAAAAGACATACGGATCGGCGATTTCGTGCTGGTCCAGCGGGCCGGAGATGTGATTCCGGAAATCGTAAAAGTGATTGATTCAAAACGAACCGGAACCGAGGAACCCTTTTCCATGCCTTCCGCATGTCCGGTTTGCGGATCCCGTGTGGTTCGGGAAAAAGATGAAGCAGCCATCCGGTGCATCAATGCCGCCTGCCCGGCCCAGGTGAAGGAAAGGATCAGGCATTTCTGCGGCAAAGGAAGATTCGATATCGAAGGCTTGGGAGAGAAGCTGGTGGACCAGCTGGTGGACGCGGGCCTTCTGAAATCCTATGCGGATATCTTCGGCTTGACCCGGCAAACCCTGGAGAATTTGAACCGCATGGGGCCCAAATCCGCTGGAAATATCATGGGTGCCATCGAAAAAAGCAAAGACATTCGTTTCAGCAAATTTCTGTTTGCTCTGGGCATCCGGCATGTGGGGGAACATGCCGGGGGAATTCTATCCAGGCGTTATGCTTCGGTGGAAGCCTTGTCTTCAGCCTCGGCAGGGGAACTTGAATCCATTGAAGGAATCGGTCCTGTGGTGGCGGCAAGCATTGCAGATTTCTTCTCCAATGAGGATAACCGAACCCTCCTGGCCAGGATGGCGGCAGCCGGGGTAAGAATTTTCCAGGAGGAGAGGGGCTCGACCCGAGGAATTTTGGATTCGAAAACCTTTGTCATTACAGGCACTCTGGAAAATCAATCCAGAAGCGAGGCAAAAAAAAGGATTGAAGCTGCCGGGGGCAAGGTGAGCAGTGCGGTGTCCGGCAGCACAGATTATCTGGTCTGCGGGGATTCTCCGGGCTCGAAATTTGCCAAGGCCAAAGAACTCGGAATCTCGATCCTTGATGAAAAGGCCTTGATGGAACTTCTGGCAGGAGGGAAATAGCCATGGAGAACAATCAAAGGGTTCATGTATGGATATCCGGACGGGTTCAGGGCGTTTTTTTTCGCATGGAAACCCAGCGCAAAGCAAAACAGATCGGCATCACCGGCTGGGTGAGGAACATAAGAGACGGCCGGGTGGAAGCCGTTATTGAGGGTCCCGGGGATAAGGTCGCTCAAATGCTGGTATGGTGCGGAAAAGGGCCAGCATTGTCCCGTGTGACGGACGTTGAAAGGGTTGAAGAAGACTATTCCGGCGATTTTAAGGAGTTCAGTATCGTTTAATAAATTGCAGAAACAGCAATGTGAGGCTATGCCTCAATCCGCTTTTCTCATCCTTCCAAAACAGGCCTTTTCACAGGAGCGCATTGATAAACGCTTCGGGATCAAATTCTTGCAGGTCCTCAATGGATTCTCCCACCCCCACGTATTGAATGGGGATTTGCAGGGCACCTGCAATACTTAAGACAATCCCTCCTTTTGCGGTTCCATCCAGTTTGGTGAGAATGATGCCGGTGATATCCATGATTTCATTGAAGAGTTTGGCCTGGGACAGGGCGTTCTGGCCGGTGGTGGCGTCGAGAACCAGAAGGATTTCATGGGGGGCGCCGGGGAGTTTTTTTTCGATGGTTCTTTTGATCTTTTTCAACTCTTCCATGAGGTTGGTTTTGGTATGGAGCCTGCCTGCCGTGTCCACATACACCGTATCCACCCCTCTTGCCATGGCTGCAGATATGCCGTCAAAGGCCACAGACGCCGGATCAGCGTTATCCTTGTGTTTGATGATGCCCACCCCGGCTCTTTCAGCCCAGATGGAAAGTTGCTCCACGGCTGCGGCCCGGAAGGTGTCGGCCGCAATCACCAGGCCTTTTTGGTGTTTTTCCGTGAGTTTTGCGGCCAGTTTGCCGATGGTGGTGGTTTTTCCCACGCCATTCACCCCCACCACCATGACCACATGGGGCTTGGTTTCGGAAGACACAGGGGTTTTGGGCATGGATGAAAGCAGAGATAGGAATTCACTTTTCAAGCATTCCTTCAGATCTTTCACCGTTTTGATCTGATGGGATTTTTTGGAGATGTTTTCAATGATTTTCAGGGTGGTTTCCACCCCGATATCCGAGGTGATGAGCATCTCTTCAAGATCTTCAAGCATGTTCCCGTCAAGCTTTCGGCCCAAAGGAAAAAGATCCTCAATATTCGTATTGAGAATCGTGCGGGTTTTGGCCAGCCCGTTTTTTAACCGGGCAAAAAAGCCGCCGCCATTTTTTACGGGTTTTTCTGAAAGGGGGGTTTCCGAGGTTGCGGTAGCTTCAGCGATCTGTAGATCTTCTATGGTTTCTTCAGCTTCAGCGACGAATGGGGTTTCCGGAATGACTTCCGTGACCGGGGCTGTTTCTTCGATGATTTCTTCGATCTCCCGGGTCTGCTCCGCTTCTTGATGTTCCGCCTCTTCGGCACTTTCTTTCTTCTTCTTTTTAAACCAATTAAAAGCCAAGATTACCTCTTTTCAAACTATTTTTCGAAATTGACGGAAACAATTTTGGAAATGCCCTGCTTTTCCATGGTGATTCCATAAAGTGAATCCGCAATTTCCATGGATTTTTTATTATGGGTGATCATGATGATCTGGGATTTTTCCCGAATAATCTTCAGAAGGTCATTAAAACGAAACACATTGGCGTCATCCAAGGGCGCGTCTATTTCATCCATCAGGCAAAAAGACGTCTGTTTGATGAGAAAAATGGAGAAAATAAACGAGATGGCGGAAAGGGCTTTTTCTCCTCCGGACAAAAGGCTCAACCGGGTTAGTTTTTTGCCGGGTGGGTGAACCATGAACTCCACCCCGGTTTCCAGGGGATTGGAATCGTCCGTCATCACCAGTTTTGCCGAACCCCCGTTGAAAAGGCGCGGGAAAACCGTTTCGAGCTTTTCGTTGATTGCATTAAAGGTCTTCACAAACCTTTCCTGGGTGATCTGGTTGATTTTTCGAATCACCCGATGCAGATTGTCAATGGCGGTCTGAAGGTCGTTCTGCTGCTCCTCCAGGAATTCAAATCTCTGCTTAAGCTCGTCGTATTCCTTGATGGCTCCCAGGTTGACATCGGTGATTTTTTCAATTTTGGACCGGAAATCATTGAGCGCACTTTCCAGTTGTGAAACTTCCATGGAGCCATAGAAAGCTTTGAGTTCCGCTTGATCCTCCATTTCCGCTTTTAGCTGGGAAAGGGACCGGTTGTATCTTTCACCCAGGCGTCCGGAAATGTTATCCCGCCGGATTTTCAATTGGGACAGCTCGACTTCGATGAGACGGATTTTTTTCAGGGTCTCTTCCCGTTCATTCTTGATTCCACTCACCATGCTGTCGTTGCTTTTCAATTCCTCATCAATGGCTTGGTAATCCGTTTCAATGGCCTCCAATTCTCTTTCCAGGCTTTTCATGGCCTCATACAGAACGGCAAGTCTGGGACCTGCTGTATTCAGCTGATTCCGGGATCCCTCTTCCCTCTGTTTTTTCTGGCGAATATCCTGCTCAAGGGTTTCAAGCCTGTGCCTGCCGTCTTCGTGGAATTCCTTCAGGCGTCTTAAGGTGGAGGTGTTGTTTTCCATGTTGGCGTTATAGGAAGTGAGTTTAAGCTTAAGATCCTGAATCCTGTGGTTGAAAGATTCCAGGTCTTCCGATACCGTTTCTATCTTCCGTGAAAACCGTCCCACATCCTCCTGGGAAGTTTTTACCCTGTTCTGGATTTCCGAAAGGGTTTTGTTGTAAAGGGATATTTTTTCCTCGATATCGAGTTCTTCTCCCATGAGCTGTTCCTGTTCCAGTCTCAGAATGTCAAGCCTGCGCTTTGCATGTTTCAGCTCTTCGGTTTTCCGGTATAAATCCTTTTCGCCGTCCATTTCATTTTTTTCAAGGTCGTGCTGATGGGTAATGCATTTTTGCAGGGAAATTTCGCAGGCGCGAACCAGGGTTTCCAAGTGGTTGAACTGATCCTGATCAAGGAGAATTTTTTGTTCCAGAACTGTGATCTGTTCTTTCAGCTCCTTGATCTCGCTTTTTTTGGTTAGAATTCCGCCAAGATTGTCCTTGCTGCCCCCGATGATGACCCCCTGATGGGAGAGGATGTTGCCGTTTTTGCTCACCAGGGTCTGGTAGGGTCCGCCTTTCTTATACATCCTGACAGCATCCTCCAAGCTTTCGGCCACGACCACGTGTCCCAGAAGGGCCTCGGCAACGGTTTCATATCCGGATTTCACGGTAACATGGTTCAAAAGACGTTTTTCCGGATCCGGTTTGGTCCACTGTTCGCAGTCCAGGGGCACAATGGCTGAAACCGGAACAAACCCGCTTCTTCCGGCTTTTTTTTCTTCCAGAAAGCCGATGGCGTCCAGTCCGGCCTGCTGGTCTTTGGTGATGATGTATTGAAGGGAATCGCCAAGCACGGCTTCAACAGCGGTTTCAAAAGAAGGCTCGGGTTCTAAAATATCCGCAATCAACCCCAGAATACCCTGGGATACATTGTCTTCATGATTCCCGGTTCCGGCTGGACGGGCGTTGAATTGCTGCATGACCGCTTTGACGCCGTCCTTATACCACTGGAAGCTGTCCTGCATCTTCTTGAGGGCGGAATACCTGGATTCCGTCCTGTTTTTTTCCATCTCCAGGGATTGAATCTCCTTGACCTTTGCCGAAAGAACAGCACTTTTTTCTGTCAAATCCGCCCGGACCCCTTCAATCTGTTGTTTAACTTCGGCGGATTCGTTTTTCAGGGTCTCAAGAAGGGCTTTTGCATCCGCAGCCAGTTTTTCAAGCCCATCCACCTGCTTTTCGGCTGTATAGGCTTCCTCGTCGGTTTTTCTCAACCTTCTTTTGAGGCTTTCCTTGTTCTGAAAGGCATTTTGGGCGATGTTCTGGCATCTTGCTTCTTCAGCCACCAGACGAAGGAGTTCGGCCTTTGCCCCCTCCAGAAGCTGATTGAATTTATCGATTTGACTTCGGATTTCCTGGGAAGCGAGTTTTTCCTGATCGATTTGAGACTGGACCCCGTTGACTTCCGATTGGATTTCTTTGCTTTCCGATTCCACAGAGGCCATTTCCGAAACAATGTCCGCGTTTTTCCGGCTCAGGTTTTCATGGGCGGTTTCAAACCCTTTCAGCTCCTCGGTAAGCCCCGCAACCTCTTTTCGAAGAAAGTCCATTTCACTTTCAATTTTATCGATATCCCGTCGGGTTTCGAAAAATAGCGATTTTTGCTCAGAGATTTTCTGGGCTTTTTCCTGGCGTTTGAGCTTCATGCCCTCTATGGCAGCATCGATTTTACTGAGCCGGGCGGAGTGCTGTTCGTCCTTATCCGTTAGACTTTGGAGCAATCCGCCGGTGTTGGAAATAGTAACTGTGAGTTCATTGTACCGATGCTCGGCCAGGGAGATGTCAAGAAACTGGATTTTCTCCTGGAAATTTTTATACAGCTCGGCTTTTTTGGCCTGGCGTTGAAGGCTTGACATCTGGCGGCTGATTTCAGAAACAATGTCCTTCACCCGCAATAGATTCTGCTGAGTGGCATCGACTTTACGAAGGGCCTCTGTTTTCCGGTTTTTATACCGGGTAATCCCTGCGGCCTCTTCAATAAAATACCGCCGCTCTTCAGGGCCTGCTTCGGTGATGGCCCCTACGTTTCCCTGCTGGATCAAGGAATAGGATTTAGCGCCGATGCCGCTGCCCAAAAACACATTGTTGATATCCTTCAGGCGGCAGGGTTGTTTGTTGAGAAGGTAGGCGCTTTCGCCGGATCGGTAGAGCCTTCGGGTCAGCATGATTTCGCTGTAGTCCCTTAGTTCCTCAGGGGCCGAGCCGTTGTCATTGATGAGGGTCAGTGAAACTTCCGCCATGTTCAGCGCTGGTTTACCGTGTGTGCCGGAGAAAATAACGTCCTCCATGTTCTTCCCGCGAAGCTGTTTGACGCTTTGCTCTCCCATGACCCAGCACAGGGCATCCACAATGTTACTCTTGCCGCAGCCATTGGGACCCACAATGGCGGATATGCCCTTTGAGAACTCAATGGCTGTTTTATCTACAAAGGATTTAAAACCGGTTATTTCCAGCTTTTTCAATTTCATGCCGAAAATCTCCTGACTTTGAATCGAAGGGTTGTCGTTGAAAAACGAGGTGAAGTGCTCTTAACAGGAATAATTGGATTTGTAAAGGGAAAACACTATGGACTGTATGTCGCATTTTTAATAATACTATATATTGGGCAAATATGGCTGGGCGATAAAGCAGGAGAAAGGCTGCAACCCCCCGAATAATCCCTGCTATTTGATAATACAGCCTTGAAAAATATATCAGACCAGCATATAAATGGCCATCAAATTGAATTAACCGGCGAATCCAATCGGGAGGAAAATCCATATGCCGAATTCAGAAGAGGTCCAGATTCAGAACCTATTGCAGAATCCGAAGGTCAAGCAGGTGATTGGGGATGTGAATGATATTCTTGCTGCACGGAAAAAATATATGCCCCGGAAATGCGACGTATTTATGCAACCCTTTACCGGGCTTTCGGCCAATCCCCATTACACCTTCAAAATCAATACGGAGTCCCAAAAGCAGTTTCCGGATATTATCCATAACGTGGTTAAGGCTGTGGTGGGATTCGACACCGTTGATGATCCAACCGCAGCAAAATTCAAGAAAAAAAGAAATATCGGCATTGTGTTTTCAGGGGGACCGGCTCCGGGTGGGCACAATGTAATCGCTGGGTTATACGATGCCGCCAAGAGCGTCAATCCCGAGACTCAAATCTTCGGCTTTCTACTGGGTCCTGACGGGATTATCGAAAATGAGCATATTGAAATCACCGGTGAAATGGTTGACCACTACCGGAACGTAGGCGGGTTCGGTATGATTAAAACAGGCCGAACAAAAATCGATACGCCAAAGAAAATGTCCAGCGCCAAAAACACATGCAAATCCATGAATCTCGATGCCCTGGTGATCGTGGGCGGGGATGATTCAAATACCAATGCCGCATTCCTGGCCCAGGAGCTCTATCTTGACGGGATTCAGGTCATCGGTGTGCCCAAGACCATTGACGGGGACCTTCAGGTGAAGGACGAAAACGGCCATGTTCTGTGCGCCATTTCCTTTGGATTTCATTCGGCGGCCCGATCCTTCGCCAACCAGATCAGCAACCTTTGCTCAGACGGCAGTTCGGATGTGAAATACTGGCACATCTGCAAGGTTATGGGAAGGGTCGCAAGTCACCTGGCGTTGGAAGTGGCTTTACAGACCCATGCCAACATGACCTTTATCGGGGAGGATCTTGCCGATTATATGGACCGGGAAAGACTCGCAGCTGCAGAAAAAAACAATAGCGTGGATTATAATGCTTACGGAATGACCCTGAGGCACCTTTCCCGGCTCATCTGCGACGGTATCGTAAGGCGTGCGCGCAATGGAAAAAATTACGGGGTCATGGTTCTGCCCGAGGGGATTTTGGAATTCATCAACGAAATACAAGTTTTTATCATTAAACTCAACACCATCATCGCTGAGTACAATGAAGTTCATGATACTGATTTCCATTCGGATTTCCCGGTATTGGATGACAAACTGGAATACTTGAGGCGGCTGGCCAGACGATTGCGGGAGGACAGGGTCTTTTCCATCTGGAATACCCGGGATGATGACCTTTTCAGCGCCATTCCGGCATTTTTTCAGGAAGGCCTGCTCATGGAAAGAGATAGCCACGGCAACTTTCCCTTCTCCCAGGTTGAAACCGAAAAAGTCATTATGGGGCTTGTGGAAGACTATTTGAATACCCTGAAGGAACAGGGAATCTATAAGGTTGGTATTCATAGGGAATATTTTCTGAAAATCATGAAGGAAAGCAATCTGGATCCTGAAAGGATCGAAAAAGCTCTTTCCAAAACCGAAAAAGCCTTTTCGGAATATCTGATCATCAAAGAATCCATTATTTCCGTGAAAACCCTCAAGCAGGAGCTGGTCAAGGGGGGTGCCATTCGGGATATGGATGAAATCCCTCCTGGAATTGAGAAAATATATAAAAAATCCATTCCCAACTTTAAAACCCAGGTTCATTTTTACGGGTATGACGGGCGGGGAAGCGATCCCACAAAATTTGATGCCACTTACACCTACAACCTGGGCCACACGGCTTTTTCCTTGATTGCCAACGGAGAAACCGGCCAGATGGCGGCCATAAAAAATCTTGAAAAAGGCTTTCCCTCCTGGGAACCCATCGGGATACCCATCGCGCCTCTGATGCATTTTGAAGAACGTAAAGGCAAACTACAATTGGTTTTGGAAAGAAGCGTGGTGGATGTGACCTCAACTGCCTTTAAAGTGGTGAAGGCCTTACGGGAGGAATGGCTTGCGGCAAATCCTGGCCCGGATCACTTTCGCAATCCCGGGCCCGTTACGTTTTTTGATGATCGTGAAGAAACCATGCCCATAACCCTCATGCTCAATGCTAACGACTTAGAGGATTAATTTTCCCAAAGCCCGGGTTTAATCCATGACCTCCAGAACCCGGAAGTCATGGATTTCAAGGGCTTTTCGAATCATGTCCGTTTTACACGGCTTCAGACGGAAATAATAGACCCGCTTTCCGTTGTGTTCGGCCGTCATGCCGATATTGATGATCTCGCCGCCGTTTTCGTTGATGATCCCCATGGCCATTTGAAAGGCTTTGGGCTCCGTGTCCAAGACCACATCTATCCTGGAACTCTCGGTGAGAATGCCCATCATGTTAATGAACGTCCTCAGGATGTCGGTTTCCGTGATAATGCCCACAAGGCTGTTTTTCTGAACCACGGGAATGCCGCTTATTTTATGCTTGTAAATCAATTGAGCGGCGGTTTCGACATCTTCATCCGGACCCACGGTAATCGGATGTTTGATCATGACATCGGTCATGGCAATTTCCTCCAGCATGGAGGGAATGAGATATTGCCTCAAATCGGAAAGGGTGACCAGTCCTTTAAGTTTGCTGGTTTTGGAAACCACCGGAAGATGCCTGATGGTATTTTTCTTCATCAGGGCGATGGCTTCTTCAATATTGGCTTTTTCCGAAACGGTAATGGGGTCGGGGATCATCAAAGAATGGATTTTCATTGTTTTGTCCTTTGAATGGTTTTGTCAATATATACAGGATCAGCCGTGTTCCGTTAATTCAGCCGTTAATCAGGAAAGGGAAGATGCGGGTTGGTAAGAGCACAGGGGCTCTTCCTGGAGAAAATCACCGGTGGCCTCAAAAGCTCTGGCCCTGCAACCGCCGCAAACATTTTTATACTCGCATCTTCCACACTTGCCTTTTAAATTTTTATAATTTCGTAAGGTGATGAAATGTTCGGAATGTCTCCATATATCATAAAAGGGGGTTTGGGTGACATCCCCGCAATTTAAATCCAGAAACCCGCAGGGTTGAACAATCCCTCGATGGGACACGAAACAAAACCCTGTCCCGCCCAGGCATCCCCGCGTTACCGCATCCATTCCGTGGGTTTGGAAGGTGATGGCTTTTGCCTCCTCTTTGGCGCGCTGTCTTAGAATGCGATAATAGTGGGGAGCGCAGGTGGCTTTAAGCTGCATGGAGGTTCTATCACGATGATCGTAAAACCAGTTGAGGGTGGATTCATATTCTTGAGCGGATATTTCCTGGTCGGCAATGTATTTGCCCCGACCCGTGGGAATGAGTAGAAAAATATGATGGGCCACGGCACCCAGGTTTTCCGCAAGTTTCAGAATATCGGGAAGCTGGGCCAGGTTGGTTTGGGTGATGGTGGTATTGATCTGAAATTCCAGATCAACGGATTTGGCCAGTTCAATCCCGCGAAGGGCCCCTTCAAAGGCTCCCGGAACCCCCCGGAACCGGTCATGGGCTTCCTTTGAGGAGCCGTCGATACTGATACTGATTCTTTGAATGCCTGTTTCCTTCATTTTCCGGGCGTTTTCCGGTGTAATGAGCGTGCCGTTGGGTGCCATGGTCATTCGCAGGCCTTTGCCGGTTCCGTAGGCGGCGATTTCAAAAATATCAGGCCTTAAAAGAGGCTCTCCCCCGGTCAGAATGATAATGGGATTCCCCACCTGGACAATTTCATCCAGTAGTCGGTATGCCGCCGCCGTATCCAATTCCCCTGAAAAAGGCCCCATGTTGGCCGACGCCCGGCAATGAACACAGGAGAGATTGCAATTTCGAGTGGTTTCCCAGGCCACCAGCCGAAGTTCGCCGGTGGCTCGGTCCCCTTGGGGAGAACCTGTATTTCCAGGTTTTTGTGCGTGAGTATTTCCAGGGTGATTCATTATTTTATGCTCTTAAAGCTCTGGCAGCATCCATGGCAAAATAGGTGAGGATCATGTCAGCCCCCGCCCTTTTGATGGAGGTGAGGGTTTCCATCATCACAGCCTCTCCGTTGATCCATCCCATTTTTTCTGCAGCCTTCACCATGGCGTATTCTCCGCTCACATTGTAGGCCGCTATGGGAATGTTGAACTCTCTCTTGACCCTGGCCAAAATATCCAGGTATGGCAAAGCGGGTTTCACCATGATGATGTCCGCTCCTTCTGCAATGTCCAGCTCAACTTCCCTCAGGGCTTCCGCAGCATTGGCCGGATCCATCTGGTAGGTTTTTCGATCTCCGAATTTGGGGGCGGAATCCGCGGCTTCACGGAAAGGACCGTAGAAAGCGGAACAGTATTTGGCGGCGTAAGACATGATGGGGATATGAGAAAAAGCGTTTTCGTCGAGAATCGTCCGAATTTCACCCACCCGGCCGTCCATCATATCCGAAGGGGCAACCATGTCGGCGCCGGCCTTGGCATGGGACAGGGCGGTTTGAGCCAGGAGCTCCAGGGAGGAATCATTATCCACCCGGTTTCCCTCAATACACCCACAATGTCCGTGATCCGTGTACTGGCAGAGGCAAACATCGGTGATCACGAGAAGATCAGGAACTTTTGATTTCACCTCTTTCACCGCCCTTTGGACAATGCCGTTATTCTCATAAGCGGTGGTTCCCAAAGGATCCTTTTTGTCAGGAATGCCGAAAAGGATGATGGCGGGAATCCCCAAGTTGAAGGCGTCTTTGGCTGTTTTAACAAGATGGTCCACGGAAAGATGGAATTGCCCCGGCAGAGAAGAAATGGGGGTTTTCACCTTTTTACCGCCAATAACAAAAAGGGGTAAGATAAGATCATCCGTGGAAAGAGTGGTTTCTCTGACCATGCGTCGGAACGCGGCATTCTGCCTCAACCGTCTCGGCCTGTATTCAGGAAAATTCATATTCAGCTCCCGGAAATTCCGATTTCATCATCTGTTAAATAACAGGCCGGATCAGGGGCCCAAATATCCCCGGTTACAGCCTCTGCTCTCACCCTGAAATTCCCCCCGCAAATATCCAGCCATTTGCAGAGGGAGCACCGTCCCGTGACATATTGTTTTTTATTTTTGAGCCTTTTCATCAAAGGCTCTGAAGTATCCTCCCAGATTTCCGAAAAGGGTCGATTTCTCACATTCCCGAAGCTGTGATGACGCCAGAACTGGTCCGCATAAACTTCACCATCCCAGCTGATGCAGCCGATGCCGCGGCCGGAGCTGTTTCCCTCATTCATCTGTAATAATTCCAGGACTTCTTTTGCCCTTTCCGGATTTTCTTTGGCCAATCTTAGGTAAAGGTAGGGCCCGTCCGAATGGTTGTCCACCGTGAGGATTTCCTTGGGGGTGCCTTCATCATGAAGCTTTCGGGTTTCCTCCAGAATGAGATCCACGGCTTTTCGGCTGTCTTCCAGGGAAAGGTCGTCGGCCACCATTCCAGAGCCTCGTCCGGAATAAACCAGGTGATAAAAACAGGCCCTGGGAATGTCCATTTCTCTCAACATATTGAAAATGTGAGGTATCTCACTCACGTTGAATTTGTTGATGGTGAAACGAAGGCCCACTTTAATGCCAGCGGCCCGGGTATTTCTTATGCCTTCCATGGCAGCGGAAAAAGCGCCTTTCGCCCCACGGAAGCGGTCGTTGATCTCTTCCATACCGTCGAGGCTGATCCCCACGTAGGATAAACCGATGTCTTTCAGCGTCTGGGCAGTTTCGCGTGTGATGAGGGTTCCATTGGTGGAAATCACCGCCCTTAGTCCTTTTCCAACCGCGTAATGGGCGAGCTCGGGCAGATCCTTGCGAGCCAGAGGCTCTCCACCGGAAAAAAGAATAACCGGCACTCCGAAATTCGCAAGGTCGTCGATCAAGGCTTTCCCTTCTTCCGTGGTCAGTTCGGAAGACGCGGCATGATCCTTGGCGTGGGCATAGCAATGAATGCATTTAAGATTGCAGCGTCGGGTGATATTCCAAACCACAACTGGTTTTTTATCGCTTGAAAACTGAAGCAAATGGGAGGGAAGGGCTGAAGACTGCCTTCCATACCGAAGGGCGTCGGAAGGTTCTACCGCGCCGCAATATAACTTTGAAATTCCAATCATTTTATTATGTTTCTTTCGGTTCCTGAATCATCTCGGGGGGAAGGTTAAGATTGTCCCGAATCATTTTACGAATATAATCTTCGGGATCCTGCAGGGCTTGTCGCGTGATGAAAAAACGACTTTTTCGGATTTTTTCCCGAACCAGCTTAAGGCCAAGCTCAAAATCCCGGTTGAATTGTTCATAGATTTTCTCTTCCGATACCCCAAGAACGGCCAATTGTTCAACCATAAAATCGGAGGCGTCTTCCTCAAGGACAATATTAATACCATGCTTCTGATAAAATTGCATTTCTATTCTTTTGACAGATTCATAAAACAGACGAACATGGTCCATGGCGTCATGGATACTAAACGGTTCCCTGCCATAATAGGCGGCTACGGTTTTGACTCGATTCGGCGAAAGATCCATGTTGTGTTTTACCGATAGCTTTTCACGGTTGGCCATGAGGTAATTTTCAATGGATTGCAATTCGTGAAGGCGCAACCCCTCAAATCTGTCCTGCCTTTCGGGGCATATTTCTGAAGAAAAATATTGTTCCATGGCCTTTTCAGGATTTTTGATGACATCCCCCGTCACGGGAAATTGTTTGATGTTCGTGGAGGGAAGTATTGTTTCAAACAAAAGAAGGGATTTTTCAATGGCGTTTACAAGGCCCCTGGCCCCGGTGTTTTCGTCAAAGGCATGATCCGCCAGAATGGAAAGCGCCTGATCCTCAAATTTGACCTCTATGCCATAGGCTGCGAAGTCCCTTTTTTTCCCAAGAATCACGGGATTGTTTGGATTTTTTAAAATTTCGAAGAGGTCATTCCGACTCAAACGTTCAAATACAGCCCGAACGGGCAATCGGCCTACGAACTCAGATTCAAATCCGAACTCCATAAGATCTTCAGATCTCAGGTTTTTCAGAATATCCTCCTGTTTATCAATCTCCACAATGGAGGATCTAAACCCAATTTGCTGATCTTTGAGCCTTTTTCCGATGATGGGGGTTAGGCCCGTAAAAGCACCGCTTAAAATGAAAAGAATATTCCGGGTGTTGATGGTCTGTTTGTCCCGGTTTCCGGTTTTCCTGAACCGTTCTATCTCCTGAATCATTGAAATGGGGTCATGGGCTACCTTCAAGTCCACATCCGTTTCTTCCAGGGGTTTGAGCAAGGCCCTTTGAACCCCGGTTCGAGAAACATCCGGGCCGATCATGTTGCCACTTGAAGCGATCTTGTCTATTTCATCAATGTAAATGATGCCGTTCTGGGCCAGTTCAATATTCCCTCCCGCTTCCCGATAAAGATCCCTGACCAGATCTTCAACATCTCCACCCACATAACCGGTTTCACTGAACTTCGTGGCATCCCCTTTGACAAAGGGAACCCCGATTTTGTTAGCAATCAGCCGGATAATATAGGTTTTTCCAACGCCAGTGGGGCCGATAAGTAGGACATTGTTTTTGATATTGCCCACCATGGGGTTGTTGTGGCTTCTGGCCATCCGAATGCGGTTGAAGTGGGTGCAGATTTTGGTGCTCAGAACCGCTTTGGCTTGATCCTGTTTCACCACATACTGATCAAGATAATCTATGAGGTCCCGGGGTTTAAGGTTGAATTCCAGGTCCGGGGAATTCGATTTGAGGTTCGGGTCCTCTTCCAGTCCTTCTTCCGCAGGATGTCTCAAGGCACCTGAAACTTCAAAAGTACTGCCAAACTTCCTGGACAGAAAATGAGTAATCTCTTTTTCGATTTCCCTTAGGTCTATTTTTTTTTCGTCAGTTGTTTTCATGGTGAAAAGAATAATCATGTTTATTTGGAAAAGCAAGAGGATAGGTGGCATGGAACTTTGCGTGATTCGTGCTTGCCCCGAATAAAAAAACCACCCCATGCAGGGTGGTTTTTATTCGGGGCAAGCACGTTTATTATCTCACATAGAGGCGCTGGCCCGGGAAAATTTTACACTTTTGCGATAAGCTATTGAGGCTAAGCAGCTGGGTTACAGTCATTTTGTGTTTTTTTGCGATGAAAAACGGGCTGTCCCCGGCTTGGACGATGTACACGGATTTGGACTTTGAATCAGGCGCTTTAGCGAGCTCGGTTTCCTTGATTGTTGGGATTTTGAGTTTCTGGCCGATGCTTAGATTTTTTGTGGAAAGTTTGTTGTATTGCTGAATATCATGGGCCGTGGTCCCATATTTTTTAGCGATGATATAAAGAGAGTCCCCTCTTTTAACCGTGTAGTTGGTCACTTTCTTTGTAGACCGGGTTGATGGTTTTCGATCGTCATAAACCACCGTTCCTCTCATGGGGATTTTCAGTTGATCCCCCGGGGCAATATGGTTTGAACGCTGCAACCCGTTGGCATAGATGATTTTATTGATGCTGGTATTATGTTTTCGCGCTATGGATGAAAGGGTTTCGCCTGTGCTGACCACATGCTTACCATAAGCAGAAGGGAAGGGATTCGGTGTCTGAGATATGGGGATTTCGTCGATGGATGCGAGCAATATTTTCCCTTTGTTTACAGGCAGCCGCAGGGTGTATTCTTCGTTGGGAAGAATGCCATGTCTTAATTCCGGGTTTAGGTCTTTGAGGTCTTTTACGGGAACGCCGATTTTGGCAGCCATATCTTTAAGGTGAACCTGTTTTGACACCGCGACAGTGTCATAGGAAAAAGCAGGGTAGGGTTCTGGTAGCTTAAGTCCATATTTTTCAGGATTTTTTATGATATGCAGAGTGGCCAAAAACCGGGGAACGTACCTTGCCGTTTCCGACGGCAACTTTTCGTACAGGTCCCAGAAATTATCCAGGTAGTTAATGTTCTGATCTTTAATGAGCCTGAGAACCCGGCCTTCACCACAATTATAGGCGGCCAGAACCGTTGACCAGTCTCCGAACATGCTGTGCAGCTCTTTCAAATAGGCAATGGCCGCTTGGGTGGATTTGACCGGATCAAGCCGCTCGTCAATGTATTTGTCCCTGTTTAAACCGAATTTGTAACCGGTGGACGGAATGAACTGCCAAAGGCCCAAGGCTCTGGCAGTGGAAAGGGCGTTAACTTTAAATCCGCTTTCAATGAGCGGTAGCCAGGACAACTCCTCGGGAATACCCGCGGCTTTCAGCTGGCTCACAATGTAATCCCGGTAAAGTCCGGATCTCTGATAGGAAGAAAGGAAAAAGTTATTTTCTCTGCCTGAGGTAAAAAGATCTATTTCAGCCTGGACGTGTTTGTTCAAGGTCAGGGGAATCTCATTGAAGTTGCCGCTTACAACCGTATTCCTGGAGGCGTAAATCTCGAGAATCCGTTTGGAAATCAGAAAACGTAGGTCTTCTTTCTGCTGGATGAATTTGGGGTTGCTTTGAGCGTCCGCAACATCCAAAATAAGTGCGTAGGCCTGATCCAGGGTTTCCAAAGCGTTTTCCAACTCCCCTTTTTCCCAGTATTCCTGAGCCAGTCCGCATAAATCCAACGCCTCATCGAGCTCGGGTTGACTTTTGTCTGAGTTTCCGTTTCTATGGTTATTTTGAGAACTGGCATGGGATGGATCTGACGGGTATGCTTTGTTGCCAGAAATTGAGGCGTCCTTTTTTAAGCCAGTTTTCTGATAGGGTTGACTGCAACCGGCAAAAAACAAAAAAGCCACAATACTTATCTGGAGAAAAAAAAGTTTTTTCAATTTGTAAATTCCTTGAAAAGAAAATAAAATGGGCTAATACGCGGTGTCGGTAGATTCTACGCCAAGCTTTTAACCCAAGCATATAAAAGGTGTCAAGGGAATATAGCAAATTCATCAAAAAAAATGACAAGATTCCACTGTTCGGCCAAGGAAGAGAACCCATAGCGGGTATCCCCGGCAACACCTCTATTACCAATGATTAATATAATGCATTCATGAGAAAGATACCAATTTAAGCTGTTGGAAAGGGAATCGTGGCCAATCCAATAATACCAACAGTCTTAATTTCGGCAGATTCGTAAAATAAGTTAAATATTCTCTTGACGAGGATCAAAAAGAAAGGCATAAGAGCAGTTTTTTCTTCAAGAAAAAGGGCGGAGCTGTAAAAAAACATAAATTACATCTTTTGTACTTGATTTTTGAATCGAATAAAGTTAATAGCAACAGTTCTTATACATAACCACCGGGATTTTTAAAATTCAGGGCGGGAAAGAAATGGTGTAAAATTTAGGTGCGGCCAGAGTAGCTCAGTCGGTAGAGCGCCTCACTTGTAATGAGGATGTCGCGGGTTCGACTCCTGTCTCTGGCTCCACAATGGGTGGGGTTCCCGAGTGGTCAAAGGGAACAGACTGTAAATCTGTCGGCGAACGCCTTCGGAGGTTCAAATCCTCCCCCCACCACCATCCTAATGAAGAGTTGATGTAGGAGATTTGGGATTAAGGCCCTATCGATTTCGACTACGTAACTTCTTTTTCGGCTCTTGGCATTTTTTAGGAATGATGGAGTTGCCCAAACAATAGAATATGATAAGGAGAGATTTGGGGGTTCGTTAAATAAAATGCCCCAAAGTCTCGGGAAAACGCGGGAGTAGCTCAGTTGGTAGAGCTCTAGCCTTCCAAGCTAGATGTCGCGAGTTCGAATCTCGTCTCCCGCTCCAGATTCTAAATTGGGCAAACAACCGTGATATCAAGAAAAAGGCATCAAAGATGGGCCCACGTAGCTCAGTAGGTAGAGCGCTTCCTTGGTAAGGAAGAGGTTCACCGGTTCGATTCCGGTCGTGGGCTCCACTCGTTTAGCGGCAGAACTGTCAGGTTTGCTTGCGGTAATAATGTTTTGATTTAAAAATATAAAAAAGTAATAAATACCAAAATCATGGGAGGACGGTAAGATGGCGAAGGAAAAGTTTGCGAGGACGAAGCCGCATGTAAATGTAGGGACGATAGGGCATATTGATCACGGGAAGACGACATTAACGGCGGCGATCACGAAGCATATGGGTTTAAAGGGTTTGGCGAAGTATGTACCTTTTGACCAGATCGACAAAGCTCCGGAGGAGAAAGAGCGAGGGATCACCATCGCAACAGCGCACGTTGAGTATGAGACC
>VMSV01000047.1 GCA_013791935.1 Desulfobacteraceae bacterium
CCGGCAAAATACTGGATCAGGCGATTCAGCTCATCAGAGGTCAAAAAGTCCGGGATGGTTTTTTCGATCTTCGGATAGGACAATTGTAAAGCGATGTTTTCTTTCACATGTTCATGCAAGTTCAGGTAACGGTAAAAGTGGTGAAGCATCCAGACGCGAGATTTTGTGATATGAATGGACGGGGTTTGAAAGTCCCCGGCAAACTCGACAAGGTTCTTGTGATGAACCTTTTTAATGGATTTGATTTTCTGTGCTTTTAAATAGAGCTGGAATTCCTTGATCCGGCTGGTCATGGCCTGAACGGATCGATTTGAGAACTCCGCCAGTTTAAAATAATCCAAAAATGGACTCAAATAGTGATAAAGCATGACAATACCTCCAATTTAGCTTATCATGCTTTATCGTTAAAACCTTAATTTACAACGCAAACTTCGCTAACCGCGGGGTTTGAGGGAAATCAATAATTACGTCTTTTATTATTTTTCTGATAATCGGTAGCTATACGGCTTTCAGTGGTTTATTAAGTGGAGCCAGATGGTTTCAAGCAGCTATTGCATTCTTTATTATTGGTGTTCCTTTTGTTGCGGTCGGTAGTGAAGGTTTTCTTAAACAAACAAGAGATCACCTTCCCCTGCCACCTTCTTTAACAGGGCCTTGTTTTCATTGGTGACGGCGATGGCACTGGCGATGGCGTCCGGGGAGATTTTTGTCCCTGATTATTCTTCCAGCTTCTGTTTGAACTCAAGCATCTGTTGGCGGTTATACAATTGATGGGAATAGAGCAGCGGATAAAGAAAATCCAGAAAGTGTATTTCCGGGAGATTCAGATCCGGGTGGGCCGCTTTGACATGGTTCAAAACCGCGTAAAGTCCATGAATGGATGTCCGGACACGGGGAATCACCAGATAATCCAAAAAATCATATCTTTCCGCCCTTTTCTTTCCATTTCCGGGCGGCTGCTTCACGCTGTTGGTAATGCTGCTGCATGATTTCAAATGATTTTGACATATTGGTTCTTCCTTTATTTTTTCATTTGCGAGAGAAAAAGGCTTTGATGATATTTTGGGTCTCTTCTCTTTGCAGACATTCAAAAAAATACTTTGTTTCCTTGTCAAAGTCCCGGGCATAGGGGGTGCAGATCGCTTCTTTGGCTTTGCCCAGGCTGTACAATGGTTTGGTTTTAAATTGCCGGGATAGCTCCAATGCGAGTTTGAGGGGATCATCGGATAATTCGTCGACGACTTTATACGCCAGGGCTTGTCCGGGTGTGATTCTCTCTCCGGACATGATCAGTCTTTTGGCAATACTCAGTCCTGTTCTCAACGGAAGTCTTTGGGTGGCACCGGAACCCGGCATCAGTCCAAAATTAATTTCGAGTTGACCCAGCATGGGCTTGTCGGATTCTTTGGCCACAATATAATCGGCAGCCAATGCGATTTCAAGGCCGCCGCCATAGGCAGGTCCATTCACCGCGGCAATCACAAATTGAGGGGCGTTCGCCAGACAATTCATGAAATACCGACCCCCTTCCAAAAACCTTTCCATATAGTCCCGGTCATCCAGTTTCAAAAATTCTGCCAGATCGGCACCTGCACAAAACGCATCGCCTTTGCCGGTAACGATGATCGTGTTGATCTTTTGATTCCCGGTCAGATGTTCATCCACGATACGCCGGAAATCATCAAACATCTCCTGGTTCATGCTGTTGTTTTTATCCGGCCTGTTCAAGGTGACCACACCGACTTTGTCTTCATCGTTTTGTTCGTATATCGCTTTCATTGCTTTTGTGCTCTCTTCTTTTTTAAAGGGATGGAAATTAGGGGGATCTTCAGGAAAGAAAGATCCTCCTAATTCAATCCTTTCAGTTTGACTTGCCTACTCTCCGCTCAGACCGGATAGGAAACCACCGCGCTTGCGGATTTTTACTTCCGGGATCTCGAATCCAGGAACAGGCTTTAATGTAAGCGCCTGCTCCTTTTTGCACTGGACCAGGCAAAGACCACAGCCGATGCAGCGTTCAGCGGCAAAACCTCTTGTTTTGTTTTTGGTGTCGATGGTAATGGCCCCCATGGGGCACCCCAGCGCGCATTTCCCGCAATAAGAACATTTATCCAGGTCGCATTCCGGCAGGAAATGGGGTGGGGCAATGCGGCCGGGCATGTTGAACTCGCTGATGGACCGCATCATGCCGCAGCAACAGCCGCAGCAAGAGCAGGAGGTGGAATTGCCTTCCCGCTCCAGAAGCATGGCCCAGGTCACCAAACCGCTGGCTTCCGCTTCTTTTTTGATTTCCAGCAGTTCCTGCTTCTCCACGAGACGACCCCTGCCTTGTTTGGCCATCATCAGTGCTGACTTTCCCATGCTGGTGCAATTCTCCATGGGCCTGCCGCATCCCTGGCCGGCAATCTCTTCAACCATTCGGCACTGGCACAAGGCTACGGCAAAGTCATCAAACCGGTCGATATATTCTGCAAAATAATCATATGGCAATGCGTACTGGACGTTCTCAATGGATTCTCCAACCGGCAGATACCGGATCCCCGGCTGGGTGACTTTGGCTTTTAAGGCTGAAAATCCGGTGTCGTAAAGCTCCTTGTAAAGCAGTGCAAATTTTTTATGCCACTCCGTCAGAGTGTCCATGGATGTTCTTACCAGAATGGTTGCAAATGCACCGGGAACGATGGGAATTAAAAAAAAGCGGGTTTGGGGAGGACGCCCGGCACTCATGATGATATACTTTTCACGGGCCAGGACATCCAGTATGGCCCGCACTTCTTCTTTCGGACGGTGGGCTTTTTCGGCCAGTTCAGCTGCAGTTTTATACTCTCCGGACTTGAGATGCCGGATGATATCGGCTTCATCTTCGGTGAACATATGACAGATGAGTGCTACGAGTTCATCGCACAACTGCGGTCCGCTGAGATCCGGACCATAATTTTCCGCAACTTCCAAATAGGATCTGGGTACGGAGGGGTAATCCCCGAAGGTTTTGACCTTGACATTGGGGTTCCTGGGTTCTACGGGGCCGATGACTCCATTTTTGTTCTGAATCATCCGGTTTTTGAAATTGGTTTTGACCTGCATGTTTTTTCCCTTCAATCGTAGTTTATTGTTTTGATGTAAAACTTTTTGGCTAAATGACGCCCTCGGTTTTAAGCGCTTCCACTTCATCTTTAGAGAACCCTAAAATACTGCCATAGATGTCTTCGTTATGTTCTCCCGGTTTCGGACAAGGGGTCCGGATCGTTCCGGGCGTGTCCGATAGAATGGGATATGGCGCCATCATAGGTACTTTGTCACCATCGACGTTTACCTCAGAAATTCGGTTTCTGAACATCAGATGGGGGTCTTTGAGCAATTCTTCTATGGTCTGAACCTTGCCAAAAGGAATTCCCATCCTTTCCATGGCGGATTCCACTTCGGATATGGTTTGTGTTTGAATCCATTGTTGGAATGCGGTCCTTATTTCATCAACATGTTCATCCCTCTCCAGGCGCGTTCTGTATCCCGGAGCGGTGGCCAGGTCATCTCTGCCGATGAGATTGGCGAACAACGGGTAATGCTGGGGCAACGAGCCCATGATCACAATGTAATGCTCGTCCTTGGTTAAAAAAGTCCCGGAGCCGGGTAATTGATTGATGGCATCCCTTTTATTCTCTTGTCCGATGCCGTATCTGGCTATACTAAGGCCCATCATATAAGCGACACTGTCCATTAAGGTGGTTTCCACATGCTGACCCATTCCGGTGGAATTGCGTTTGAAAAGAGCCAATACAGCTCCAAAGGCACCGAAAATGCCGCTGCCGTAGTCGGCTATGGCGGCTCCCGCAAATGTCGGGGGGGAACCTTCCGGGCCGGTGGTGCTCATGATTCCGCCCATGGCCTGCCCCACGCCATCTAAACCAGCACGCCCGGAATAAGGACCGGTTTGACCGTATCCGGAAATGGACACCATGACAATCCGGGGATTGATTTTTTTTACTTCCGGGTAATCAAACCCCATCGTTTTCATAATTCCGGGTTTGAAATTTTCTATTAATACATCCGCCCTTTGAATGAGTTTGCGTAGAATATCCTTGCCTTTTTCCGTTCGGGTATTCAGCGTAATGCTCTTTTTATTCCTGTGCAAAAGACGCACCGCTGCATCCATCACAGGTTTTTCCTTGCCATCGGCAGGGTTTTCAATCCGGATGACTTCAGCCCCCATATCTCCCAACAGGGATGAACAGACAGGCCCTGCCAAAGCCCGGGTGAGGTCCAGGACTTTGATGCCGCTCAATGCCATATTGTCATTTGCTATCGCGTTCATGTTGTTTTATATCTCCTTATGGCTGCCATTATTCAAGATGGCCAAAATATTTTCCCATTACTATTAATTCATTAAACCACAGAGGACACAGAGAGCACAGAGAAAAGCATAGATTTTCAGTCTTTCGCTATGCTCTCTGTGTCCTCTGTGGTGATAGTATATTTTGGTTTTGAACGGAAATGTGCACATACACAAATATTATTGACGCTTTGAATAAAACCTCCAATCAGACGCAGGTCTAAGCAGAGAGAAGGTTTTAAATCCGACTCTAGGGCTCGTAGTAATAATCCAGTTCCAACCTGTTATTAGCAGCTTTGCCCTTGCCGATGATGATTTTAGACATCAGCCAGCTATATTTCTCATGCCCTGTCACCATCCTTATCTGGGTGTCCTTAAGCTCTTCGCCAATCATATATCCCGAGATTTGTACGCTGATATTTGCCTTGTCTTCCGTGACAAGAACCGCCCGGACATTCAGTTCGGCAATGCCGTCGGAACGTTTTAAAACATAGTCGACGCCATGCATTTTACCTGAAAGCCTCTGCCCGGTCACACTTCCTTCAAAATAGACATCATATCGTTTCCCGATGGGTGTATCTCCAAAATAGATCCTGTTCGTCACATCCGCTTTATAAGAGCACAGATGTTCCAAGCCATCGATAACATACATAACTTCCCCCCTTTCAATATTTCCCTTGACGTAATAATTTTCGCTTCATATAAATAAAAAATGCGAATCGGCTTAATTTCTGACACCCATATCCCAGATGTGGAAGATATGATACCTGGCGAGATTGCTCATTCTTTCCAAGGCGTTGACCTTATTCTTCACGCGGGAGATATCTATCGTTCATGCGTTCTGGATGATCTCGAACGTATTGCACCGGTACTTGCAGCAAGGGGTGATGACGACGATGGTGATATCGGCCTCGATCGGCGCGTAAAAAATAAACATATTCTGAATGTCGAAGGACAAACCATTTGGCTTGTTCACGAAAGACCGTTCGAACTCAGATTTCCGGATATGCCGCAGTCCCTGAGGTTCCCCCCGTTGAAGTATAAAAAAGGGGAAGAACCAAAAAAAGAACCCACTCCTGATATTTATATCTTCGGGCATGAGCACTGCACCGTCATGGAACAGGTTGAAAACACCCTCTACGTGAATCCGGGCAGCCCCACTTATCTCCATTACAAGCGCGGATTGGGCACCGTGGCCATCCTGGACATCTGTCCAGGCAAGGCGGAAGTGCACTTTGTGCACCTGTAATGTCTACAACACCTCTCAAAAAAGCATCTATACATTTCGCCAACAATATTTGCGTATGCGCGTGTTTCTGGTCAAAACAAAAAAATATTATCACCACAGAGAACACAGAGGACACAGAGAAAAAAGAAGCTTCTAAATCCATCTCTGTGCTCTCTGTGATCTCTGTGGTGGATTTAGTTATGGATTGTACTAATTCTGTTTTTTGTTCGGTAAAACACGGTTTTCAATAAAGTCCGTCATCAGATCCCTTATTTTACCGTCATCCCACTGTCTGGCATCGACGTTGTTTCCGGGAAGTTCACATACCGGGATACCCTGTTTCTCAAGATACCTGGCCCATAATTGCTTTTGGGGCCCACACTCAAAACCTACGACACCGTCGCAATGGTGCTCTTTGGCGATATGCACCAGCCATTCGGTTTCCTGAACGCCCAGAAAGGTAAAACGGCTGGCAAGGGCCCTGAGCGGATCATCATTTTTAATGGTGCGCGCATACCCGTCTGCCGCTATGGAGGTGTAAATGGAAGCGACAAACGTTACGCCGTATTTTTCTTCGAAGTATTGGAAGAAAGCCGTATTCACCCAGAGTCCCACACCGAGCCACATCAGCCGGATCTTCTCCGTCGGGCAGGCAACAACACCATTTTCCACACGTTCTTTGGTTTCCTCATAAAACGCTTTGATAATATCCCGTCCTTGAGGCGTGCCACGGTGCCATTGGGCAGGATACATGGAAAGCTGGTCCGGCAGGGTCACCGCGCAGGGAGAAGACTGGGCGATCAGGTCACGCGTTTTTGCCCATAAGTCCTCTTGCTCATTGACCAGATTCATGACTTCCGTTAACTTGGCATAACTGAATTCACGGCCGGTCTGCATTTCCAGAAACCGTATCAGATCCTTGAGTTCCTGGACTTTATAATCCAGTTTGTACGGCTCTATGACCTGGTCCCAGTCGTTTCTTATTTTCTCCCACCATCGGTGGGGGTATGGTTTATAGGGCGTATTATAATTAAATTCATGGGCAAAACAGGTGCAGCCGAATTCACGCGCCCAGACACTCGTGATATGCAATGCGACGTCGGACATGGTGGTTCCCATGATCACCAAGGGTTTGGGTAGTCCTCCCCAGGGGGCGATTTCCGGCTTATGATCCAGTGTGACCCCCAACCCTAAGGACGTGTATTGGTCCATATCGTACCCATGTGCCGACAGCACATTCCCGTAATACTCGGACATGCGCTTGGCGGAAATCATGGCCGACCACCAGGGTATGACAACAACCGGTATGTCAAACGCGGTGAAAATATCCTCTGCGTCATCTGCCATGCAGATGGCGTAAGGCTCCCCCATGCGCAATCTCTCCTGTGTCCGGTCCCACCATTCTTTCTGGTACGCTTTTATCAATGTAGCGGATTTCAGCTGTTTCTGGCTTCGCTGCAATGGTTTTTTCTCATCCGTCATCGTTATTTCTCCTTATATTCAGCAGCGGGGTTAAAGCGCTTCGATAAATTCTTTTATTTCGGTCTTCAGCTCATCCTTATCCGAGTCGGAAAGCAGGTACGGCTGATTCTTTACGCGCTTAGCGGGCATTCCAGCCGCTTTTAATGCTTTGATTTGGTCCGGGGCTTCCCATGCCTGGGCGTTGTCGCCCTCATATACGTGTATCAAAGTTGCCTTGGCGTTTGATGCCACAGTATTTTTAACGCAATAATCAATGCGCTTCTGTAAAGGGAATATCCGCGGACATGGGGATTTCTTAAGATATCGATCCACGATGGATTCAAAGGGATTCACCGTCATTTCGATGGGTGTATCGGAATACCGGTTGCCCCAGCAGTTGTCTTCTCCCACCACAACAGCACCGCTCGATTCAATCACTTCATAAAATTGCAGGTTGTCCAGGGGGCTGCTTTCCACAAACAACCGCACCCCGGTCTTGGCCGGCAGAGAATCCGCATCTTTTAAAAAATCCTTCAGCAATCTGTTGTGCGCTTCCTTGGGCATAAACATGGACGACCCGATCATCTGGAGGGCTTCCCGGCCCGATATCCGAGGAGGGTCAGCGGCTCTTAAGGCGGCGACCTTCTTCAAAAGCATTCTGTTCTCATTGGTGATGTCGATGGCTTTTGCAAGGTCTTCATCCTTCATTTTTTTCCCGGACCATTTTTCCAGTTGCGCTTTCAACTCAAGGGCCCGGTCCCGGTTATATACACTTGCCGTATAAAAAGTGGTGTGCAAATTGTCGTAAAAATACATCTCCGGAAGACGGATCTGGGGATCCAATTCCGGTACAAAATGGAGCTGGGTCCACATGCGCCAAACCTCATCCCGTGAGTGCGGAACCACCAGGTAATCCAGATAATCAAATTTTTCAGTCAACAGTTTGTTGATCATGGTTTCAACAAATCCAACGCGAGGATAGGGGATCCTGTATCCTTCAGCGAGTTCGGTTCCCTCCCACGGATCTCCGCTGAGACGAACCGGCAAAAATCCGGCGGCCATGATCATCTCTTCCGGCACATTGTTGCAGATGTAACCCATGACCTTCCCGCCGTTTTTTTTCCACTCCAGTGCGGCTAAACTGCGATCTTGGTAGTGCTTCTTCATTGTCTCGAACGCTGTCATTATATTCTCCTTTTTGGGCCTGCTTTTTGTCTAATATATGAGGGCGGACACATAGGTCCGCCCCTACAGCCGATAAAATGCGTAGGGGCAGACCTATGTGTCTGCCCAAAAAAAGCAAGATATCAAATCACCTTGTCTTCCCTGAACTGCGCAATCTCTTCGGTGCCATACCCGCATTCCTGAAGTATTTTTTCCGTATGTTCTCCAAGACTTGGGGCTGCTTTCCGGGACATGACTACCGGTGTTTCGCTGAAATCAAATGGGAAACGCAACATTTTAACAGATCCGAGCCCGGGATGTTCTGTTTCCTTAATCAGTTGGTTTGCCTGTATCTGCTCATCATTCGGTAAATCGAAAACAGTGTTTACAACCTCACATATCAGATCGATCCCGGTTTCTTTGAAAATTGCAAACCATTCATCCCGGGTTTTCTCGGCATATGCTTTTTCCAGAATTCCGATCAGTTCCTTTCGATTTTGCGTTCGGGGCATTTGGTCATTGAACTTCGGGTCATCTGCCAGGTTTTCAAGATGAAGTACCCGGCATAAGCCAGGCCAGTCTCTGGCGATCACATACATCCATTTCCCATCCTTGCATCGGTAGCTGTTGGACAAGGGATTCCACGTGTTGTTCCGGGGCACCTTTGTCATCTGGGGTTGCCCAACCAGGGTTCCGGAAATATTTAAATACTGCGCCCAAAGCATGGGGCCGAACAGAGAAGAATTGACCTCCTGACCGATCCCGTATCGTTGCTTGGCCAACAGGCCTGCCATGATGGAAAAACCCAGAAACGTGCCCCCCATGAGATCCGCAACCGCCCCGGGAATCATGGAGCCGGGTTCATCGTTGGGGCTGATGGCCATTAGCATCCCGGATCTGGCCATGGCCATGGGATCATAGGCCTGCTTGTCCTTGTCCGGCCCTTTAATACCAAAGGCCGGCGCCGTAGCGTAAACCAGTTTTGGATTGATTTTGGATAGTGTTTCGTAGTCAAAACCCAATTTAATTAGGTTTTTCGGGAAGTAATTGCTGAAAAACGCATCGGCCGTCCCAATCAGTTTATAGGCGATTTCGCGTCCTTTTTCCGAAGCGAGATTCAGAGTGATTCCTTTTTTATTCTGGTTGCTGAATTCATATAAAATGCTGTGGTTTCCCGGCGGGATTCCCGTCTCTTTAGGTTGAAACATCACCCGGCTCGGGTCGCCGCCTTTGGGGTTTTCAATTTTGATCACTTCAGCGCCAAAATCCCCTAAGACAAGGCCTGCCAACGGCCCTCCACCCAGTGCTGCAAATTCTATGACACGCATTCCTTCCAATATACCTGCCATGCTCTGTACCTCCTGAGTAAATATTAACTTAATGATTCAATATAATTTGAAATCGCTTCTCTTGTGGCTTCATCGTCCCGTTCACTGGGAATGGAAACCATGGGGATGCCGGCCTGCTCATAAGCCGCCTTGGTCCCGATTCCGGCAGCCGTCACCACCGCCTGGCAATTGCTGTGCCTGGCTTGTGCTGCTATCCAGTCCGGGGTTGTCCAGAAAAGAAGCATATAGCGGGCGGCAAGAGTCCTCAGCGGGTCATTGTTTTTGATGGTCCGGGCATAGGCATCCACGGCAATTCCCATATAGTTGTGGGTCACGCAGACGGCGCCGTATTTTTCTTCAGCCCATTGGGCCCATCTGGGGGGCGTGCCCAACGCATTGATCCACATCAACCGGATTTTCTCATTCGGGCAGGTCGCCACATTGTTATCCACGCGCTCTTTCACCTCTTCATAATACGCTTTTAGAAAATCGCGTCCTTGAGGTGTTCCCCGGTGCCACATCATCTGATACATGGAAAGCTGATCCCGAAGGCTCACCGGGCAGGGGGACGTTTTGGCAATCAGATCCCGGGCCTTTCGCCAATATTCCATCTGTTCGTTGACCAGTTCCATGGCTTCCTTCAATTTTGCCATACTGCATTTCCTGCCGGTGGTCACTTCCAGGTACCGGATCAGTTTCTCCTGGTCCGCCACCCGATAATCCAATTTCACCGGGTCAACCAGTTCATCCCAATGGTCTCTGATTCGGTCAAACCACCCGGGAGGCGGGGCCTTTTCGATACCGTGCCACAGGGAATATTCCATGGGCCAAAACTTGCAACCGTACTCCCGTGCCCACAACTCAAGGATCCGCATCTCCGTATCCGTCCTTGCCCCGCCAACAATGATGGAGGGTTTGGGCAATCCTCCCCATGGCGCGGTCTCAGAGTTATTGTCCATGGTGCAGGCTAGTCCCATGGAGAAAATCGAAGCGGGGTAATCCCTTTCCTTTAATAAGCTTTGGTAGTACTGATCCATTCTTTTGGTCGAAATGATGGCGTGCCAGTAGTTGACAACGATTACCGGGATGCCCATGACATTTAATATCTCTTCGCAGTCGTCACCGTTGCATATGGCAAAAGGTTCCCCCTGGCTGACCCGTTGTCGGGTATCTGCAATCCATTCCCGCTGGTAGGCCCTCACCGCATTCGTGACGCGCATCTGTTTGTCCTTATTCTGATCACTCATGGTTTTCTCCTTTTATATGCTCTGGATGAATTCGGCGATCCTTTGCTTCAATGCCTCGGGTTCGGCAATCCGATAGGGTTGATCCTTCAGATACAGAGAAGGAATACCGTTTTCCTTCAGTACCTTGATCTCATCGGGGGTTTCCCACGCCTGCATTTCATCAAAAAGGAAGACATTGAAAATGACCCCTTGGGGTTTTGCCGCCAAAGCGCTTTCCAGGCAATATTCAACGCGTCGGTTCAAAGGATACATCCGCGTACAGGGTGATTTGTTGTTATACCGCTCCATAACGGCTTCCGTGGGATCAAGGTTGGTATTGATTGACACATCAGAGTACCGGTTACCCCAGCAGTTATCCTCTGCCACGATTGTTGCCCCGCAGGATTCGACAATGTCGTAAAATTGAAGATGATCCAGAGGACTTCCCTCCACAAACAACCGGACACCGCTCTTTGCCGGTAATTGTTCGGCGTCGGTAAGATACTTTTTCAAAAGGCTGTTGTGTTCTTCCTTGGGCATGAACATGGAAGTGCCGATAATCGTAAGGGCCTCAACACCGGAAACACGGGGTGGGTCGGACGCTCTGAGGGCAGCCAACTTCTTCAGCAGGGATTTGCTTTCATTGGAGATGGCAATGGCTTGGGCCAGTTTGTCGTTTCCCATGGGTTTGCCGGACCATTCCTCCAATTGGGTTTTCAATTGCAGCCATCGTTTGTTATTGTATACTCCTGCGGTAAAAAAAGAGGTGTGGAGATTATCCAGATAAAACAATTCCGGAAGATTCATGGCGGGATGGGATTCCTTGCGCCGAAGAAGGGTCGGATACAGCCGATGAACCGAATCCCTGGCATGGGGAATGATCAGATAATCTATATAATCATATCGGCCATTCTGAAGCATATGAAGCATGGATGCCACAAAGCCTTCCCTGGAAAACACATTTCCTTCTTCCGAATAGTTGCCCACCTTGGCCGTGTCTCCATTGGGGTCGCCACTGAGGCGGAGAGGGAAAAAACCGGCTGCGGATATGAATTCTTCCGGCACATTGTCGCAGAAATAACCCACGACCTTTCCTCCGCTTTCTTTCCACTGTTGGGCAGACAGGTCCCTCTGTCGGTAATGCTTTTGAAATTCGTCAAATACAGTCATTGGGTTTCCTTTCTATTATAAATTATTCCGAACGAAACATGCCGATGGGAATTCTTTTCTTGATACCATCAATCAGATGGTTCACCCTGATCATGATATGTTCCTCCATATACTTCCTTGCTTTATCACCGTTACGCGCAATCAAGGCCGCGACAATTTTTTCATGGGCTTTAATGGCGATTTTGAAGTTCATCTTGGGTACGGACAAAAACCAGTAGTTGGTAAATTGTGTGGTTTGGCGGAGCAATTGAAGAATTTGTGGATTGCCTGATGTTTTATTGATGATTCGATGGAATTCAGAATTCAGAGAATGCCAGGTTCTGGTTTCTCCTTCCTTAATTTTCTTTTGCTCTTCCAGGAGGGTGCTTAATCTTTTAATATCTTCATCCGTAATGTTTTCGGCCGCCAGTTTTGCGGAAAATCCTTCGAGCATGGCCACGACACTGAAGGCTTCGTAAATTTGATCAATCGTAACCACCGCCACTGATGCACCTCTATAGGGTTCAATCACCACCAGGCCCTCTGTGGCCAGTTGGCTGAGAACCTGGCGTATCACCATTCTGCTTACGGAATAGGTTTCAGCCAGTTTGATTTCCTTAAGATGCTCAGTGGGCTGCAGGTGTCCTGAATAGATCTCCTTGCGGAGCAGCTTCGATACCCTTGTTACCTCAACCGGGAAGGTGGGAACTTTATTCTTATCTTGGGGAGCCATCTGGTTTCCCTATTTCATTGTTAGAGGTAATTATCCTTAGATCATGAATCAATATTGTTTACAATCCAATATCAAATAAATATTAAAAGTCAAAAACAATTTATTGAATGATATATGTGAAACATAATAACATACCGTAAAATAACATAAAAAAATTATAAAATAATAATGACTCAAAATTATTTGTTGATTTGATATATATACAAGCTGCCATATCAATTCAAAATAGAATAATTTTAAATTGAAATTGTAAACAATATTTCCCGTGATTGCTAAAAAATGAAAGATAAACTCGCAAAGGATTATCCTTGGTGTATTCGAACAAATTGCAAAGGCAAAAGAAATACCTATCCGGCAAATAAATTGAATTATGCTCTTTTAAATTCTCACCCTCAGACGCGTGGAATATTCAGGTCTTTACATTTAATCCAGAATATATTACTGATCTCCCATAAAATATCGGCTGCAAATATCCCTCTTTCTGTTGATTCATATCATCTTATCAATACGGCTATCCTTAAAGGAAAAAACGATGACCCATTTAACGGAACCTCTGAACAGTGGTAGGTTGAGTTTGAAAAACAGATTGGTTATGCCTCCAATGGCCACAGCAAAGGCCGATGAAACCGGGAAAGTGAGCAAGGCTTTGTTGGATTATTATCATGAGAAATCGTTGGGAGGCTACCTTTCGCTGATAATCATTGAGCATAGTTTTGTATCGCAAAGCGGCAAGGCCAGTGAGCATCAACTTTCTGTAGCCGGCGACGAGATGGTTGAGGGGCTAAAAACGCTGGCGGGTGTCATGCATTCTAACGGGTCGAAAACCATGATGCAAATCAATCATGCCGGAAGTGCTGCCAATAAAACCATTACCGGACTGGATCCTGTGGGCCCGTCGGCGGTTGAAAATCCACGAAAACAGAATGTTCCCCGGGAACTGAGCAGAGAGGAAATAAAAGCGGTTATCGGACTGTACCGTGATGCTTCGGTGCGAGTACAGAAAGCCGGTTTCGATGGCGTAGAAATACATTCGGCACATGGCTACCTGCTCAATCAGTTTTATTCACCTCTTACCAACAAAAGGAAGGATGAATATGGCGGTGATACATCGGGGCGGATTAAAATTCATCTGGACATTATCAGGGCCATACGTGAGGCAGCAGGAGCAGAGTTCTCGATTGCTGTGCGACTGGGAGCTTCGGACTATATGGAGGGTGGAACCACAATAGACGACAGTGTAAGGGCTGCAAAGGAGTTTGAAAAAGCAGGTGTGGATATGCTTGATATCTCGGGCGGTTTTTGCGGATTTATCGTTCCCGGTCTGAGTGGGCAGGGGTATTTTGCAGAGTTGACTGAAGCGATCAAAAAAGTGGTATCTATCCCGGTGATGTTAACGGGTGGGATAACGGATGCAAATGCAGCTGAAAAACTTTTATCGGAAGGAAAAGCTGATCTTATAGGCGTGGGCCGGGCAATATATAGCGATTCAAAATGGGCTGAAAAAGCGATGAAGAATGTTCAAGGATAAAATCCGCTGTACGAGCGGACAGGAGATGAAAGGAAGTTACTACCTGAATCTTGCATGAAAATTAATGAGCATAGGAAAAAGGCTTTAAATTAAAGGTATTACATTAATAATAGAAGGAAATTAAAATACCTGTTTTGTAAAATAAATGTGAATTTATTAACCATTAAAATTTTCACCCTAAGGGCGTGCCTGAGACTTCCATCTGCTGTGTTATTAAGGGTTCGCAATATGCTACTATAGCTTCGCCCTTAAATGCCTTGCAGATGAAACTCTCAGACGCGTGCAAAATTCAGTTACTACACTGAAAACTTTTAAAAGGAGGATAGATATGAACTCGAGATTATTTCAATCGATCTGTTTGGCCATTACCGTATTCCTGATTTGTCCCGTCTTTGCATCAGGACAAGACCCAAAACCCATCCAGCTGTTGAGTCCCCAAAAGGATACCGGCAGGCCCTTGATGCAGGTCCTGAATGACCGGAAGTCTTCCCGGGAGTTCAGTGATGAGAAGTTGCCGGATCAAGTACTTTCCAACCTGCTTTGGGCTGCGGCCGGCGTAAACCGGGCGGATTCGGGAAAGCGTACTGCCCCATCTGCGGTGAATTGGCAGGAAATCGATATTTACGTAGCCACCAGTGACGGACTTTTCCTTTATGATTCGGGGATGCATGCCTTAAACCCGATTCTCCCGGAAGACATTCGAGCACTCACCGGCCGGCAACCCTTTGTTAAAAATGTTCCCGTGAATCTTGTCTATGTTGCAGATTTTTCGAAGATGGGGAAGGCAAACCTGGACGATAAAGTTCTTTATTCGGCAGCCGATACCGGATTTATCAGCCAGAACGTATACCTATACTGTGCATCCGAAGGATTGGCAACGGTTGTTCGCGGGCTGGTTGACAAAGCGGTTCTTGGTGAAAAAATAAAGCTGGGACCGGATCAGAGGGTCATCCTCACACAGTCTGTCGGATATCCGAAAAAGTAGATCAAGTTCAAAATAAGTGAACTATTTCGAGGAATTTAAAAAGTGAAAACGCCGCTATGGGCCAAAAAGTGCCCTTTATGGATGGGCACGAACTAACTCCCATGCCGCAGCGCCAACTTCTCAAACATCCGGACAATTCCTGTGCCCAGGCTATATAGGCCTTCGATCCCAAGGTTTTCTTCGGCCGTTACATCAAAAAATAGATTCAGGTTGGATTCCATGCCTTCTTCGGTTCGCCAGTAGCAGATCATCATCGGCACCCTAGGCAGGGGATGCAAGATCACACTGATATCGGCCTGATCATGGTTGTTTGTCTTTTGGCCATTAAAAATGTCCACCAGGTCCTGGAAGAGGTCGGTATAGGTATCGGCCAGCTTTTTAAGGGGTTTTTCACACTGGTGGTTAAAAAATTGATACCAATCTTTGCCGCCGGGAAGTTCCCGCATGGAGGTCCATTGTCCGGAGACCGGTGTGCCTTTGCAATGGCGGATATATGATAGTATCGGCATGGCGACCCATGGATTTACATGGATATCTGTGTATAGATTCCCATCCGAATCGACACTGAAATCTTTTCCCATGATTTTCAATGTCAGCTTTTTGTCGTTATATGCACCACCGGTTCTTTCGGCCGATGCCTGTAAATTGACCTTTCGAATACTATTTTTTAACGCGGCCAATGCTTCATCACGTTCCTGCTCGATTTTATTTATTTTTCTATGTTGGGTGTCATAGTTCGCAACCATGTCAACAGGCACCATCGGGCATTGGGATAAGGGCTTATCCCCTATAAATACGGCCGCAGCAAAGGCCATGCAGGTTTTTTCGTTGCATTTGCGGCAATTGGTCTTGGGAAGAAGCTTTAAAACTTCCATCAGGTTTTTAAATTGAGCCGACATGGTAATCCTCCAATTTAATAAATGAGACTTTGGATAATGAGTTCACTGCTTGAAATGACTCGGCGATAAACCAAGCTGCGTTATTGCATTCGCCTTTTAAACACCTGCTCCGGTTTTCCATTTTCGCAACCATTAAAATCATAATTTTAAATCAAAAACATCCCCCGTTTGGGCGATAGTGTACATTTTTTTTGATATTTTGCCTTCAAAAAGATATGCATGTATAATCAAGCCAAAACCCTTTAGCCTCGAACGGTCAAAACATGTTTATCAAAGGATATTCAAATTTTTCCCTGTCCCAAGCAGGTGCCATGGTTAGTGACAGCTATGGAGCTCATGTCACGCTGGATAGGGATGTTTCGGAATTGTTCCCCTTTATCAATTCGGCCGTGGAGGGATCGATCTATTATGATTCTCCGGCTTATGTACATTTTGATCTGGATGGTATGCGATGCGCCCTGTATTGCCATGATGTTGTTATGGCTGCTTTTATGGATAAAGACCATGCACTCCGGTTTGTGGACCGGCTGATCGCTTTTTTAAACGGCCTTTACGAAAAAAGGGAAGCGATCACACCGAATTACAAACAATACAAGCCGCTCTCGGTTCTGGATATTTATAAGCTATTGCCAAAAACAAATTGTAAAGAATGCGGATTTCAAACCTGCATGGCCTTTGCCGGTGCATTGCGTATTGAGCAAACCATGCCGGAACAATGCCCTCAATTCGCCCGTCCGATCACTGAAAAGGCTGTCTATCCTGTATACGATGACAACGGCCGGATGGTTTCTACCATTGAAATTGATATCGATACTTCAAAGCTAAAGTCGGATCAGGAGAAATATGAAAAACACATTGCGGAATTAAAAACCACGTTGGCGGAGATCACCGAAGAAAAACAAGTTCTCATGGGAGAGAAAAAACCGGGGATACCAACAACCCTTACCCATCGGGAGATCGAAGTGCTCAAATGGGTGGCTGATGGGGCTACCAATGCTGAAATATCCGATATTCTCGCAATCAGCCCACACACAGTGAAAAGCCACGTTATTCACATATTCAATAAACTGGGTGTTAATGACCGTACCCAAGCTGCTGTTTGGGCAGCCCGTCAAAATATCATTTGAATTCAAGATTGATGAACTTGACCCCTTTTCATTCAAAGTAAATAGAGGAGAAAAATGCGAAATAATATTGTTTATCGTGGATCAGAAAAATTTGTATATGAAATACGCGAGATCGTTGCCATCGCGCAAAAGGTCCAAGAAATGGGTGTCCCAGTAATTTGGGAGAATATTGGTGATCCGGTTGAGAAGGGCGAGCAGGTGCCTGATTGGATAAAACAATATGTAATCGATGCCGTATCAGACAACCAAAGCTATAGCTATTCTCCAAGCAAGGGACTTCTAAAGGCCCGGGAATATATCGCCTATGAGCGGAATATTGAGGGGGGCATCCAAATTACCCCGGATGACATCCTTTTTTTTAATGGGCTTGGCGATGCCATCTCAATGATATACAGAAATCTAAATTCCAAAGCGAGAATTATCGGCCCCAACCCTGCTTACCCGACACATTCATCTTCAGAGGCGGCGCATGCGGATTCACCTTACATTACCTATACGCTCAATCCATACAATGGGTGGCGGCCTGATTTAGAAGAAATGGAACAAAAGATTAAAGCGAATCTTAGTATCTCGGGTATCCTCATGATCAATCCCGACAATCCGACGGGATTTGTCTATGAAGTTGATGTTATGAAACAAATCGTTGACCTTGCGCGTAAGTACAATCTTTTTATTATTTCGGATGAAATCTATTCCAACCTTACCTACGGGGATCTTGAATACAAGAAGCTTGCAGCAGTAATTGAAGATGTTCCTGGAATCGGTATGCGCGGCATTTCAAAAGAGTTCCCATGGCCAGGGGCGCGATGTGGTTGGATAGAATTCTATAACAGGGAAAAGGACGAAAATTTTAGAAGGTATACCCAAGCACTCATTAATTCAAAGATGCTTGAGGTATGTTCAACCTCTCTTCCACAGAGTGTGATTCCATTCGTTATGAGCGACCCTCGATACTATCCCTATGTTGAGAAACGTTGCAGGGCGTACAAGAAGAAGGCCGAAATCGCGCACCATCATTTCTCAAAAATTCCCGAGCTTGCCGTTAATATGCCCCATGGTGCTTTTTATATGAGTATTATATTTAAAGAAGGTGTGCTTACCAATAGACAGGCGCTTTTTATTGAAAATGAGGAGGCGAGGAATTTTATTACAGATATTCTTGCAAAGGAAAAATTTCTTGATAGAAGGTTCACGTATAACCTGCTGGGTTCAACAGGTATTTGTGTTATACCGCTTACGTCCGGGTTTAACTCATCATACCATGGTTTCAGGCTTACTCTCTTGGAACCTGATGAATTGAAATTTGCCAAAATCATAGAAAGAATATGCCAGGCGATCAAGGCGTATATTGCTTCGTAGATTTAATATGCTTTAATGGATGGCCCCCAATTCAATATTCAACACTCCATTCGGAGGCCCTCAAAGCGATAAATCCCGGGGGGTTTGGGGGCAGAGTCCCCCATAAAAACGACTCCCAGGGGACCCTTTATATGATTGTCAAGTCTGCCGTTTTTACTACCGGTGCAAGAGTCAACGGCAGACTTGACCCCAGACCCCACTTGACCCCAGACCCCACATTCATCTGGCGAATGCATTACTCACGGGGCGTGCGCTTTTTGCGCTCCCGTGCAGCAAATTGATCTGTTAATTCTAAATATAATTAAGCAGATACCTGGATGGGGTCTATCTCAGAAAGATCTACATTATTTTTTGCATGCCAAAGGTTATAACTATCCTGCATATGGAGCCAACTTTCAGGGCTCCGGCCTAAACACTTGGATAACCGGAGAGCCATTGCCGGGCTTATTGAACTATGCCCTTTCAATATTCTTATAAATGTTGAAGGGGAGACTTTAAGTCGCAGTGCAACACTCCGGGGCGAAATACCCAACGGATCCAAATAAACTTCTTGAATAAATTCCCCTGGATGGGGAGGGTTATACATAGCCATTAGTGATAATCCTCATAGTCTACAACATAGGCGTTACCATCTTTAAATTCAAAAACGATTCGCCAATTACGGTTAACATCGATCGCCCACAAGCCTTGACGATCACCTTTTAAACTATGGAGCCGCCAGCCTGGAGTATTCATATCTTCAATACATGTTGCTGTATCAAGTGCAATTAGGCGTATTCTCAGCTTCTGTTTATGGCCTGGCTGAATCCCGGACACACTGCCCGTCTCAAAAAAATTACGCAGCCCTTTATGTTTAAATGATTTTATCACGGATAGTATTATATAGCATATTGCGCAATACGCAACACTTTTTACAAGAACAGAACGCCCACCATCTAAGGTGAGCAGGGTTTGCGGACTTCGCAAATGAGAGTTCAACACCAAAATTGGCCAAAACCATGGCGGCCCGCCCCTGCGAGTCCATGTGGATGGTGATGTTATGTGCCTAAGCCCATTCTTTTAATGTAATCTTTGGCCTTTTGCCGTAATTTAATTTTGCATTGAGGTCGGACCAAGTTAACATATTAATTTAAATTAAATGCATCCCAGAAGAATAGCTTTATGCCATAAATATCCATCTTTTTAGCATCAAAAAAGACACTATAGGGAGATGTAAACAAAGAATGCTTCGCTTGTTAAATCAAATTTTCCTATATCCTGTTTTTAAACACCAAAAACGAAGCTATTGCCCTCAAATACGGCAATACTGCCAATTTTAATCCAGGTTTCCTTCTTTTTATACCCCGCTTTTCCTGAAGGCTTTGGCAGAGCTGTTTTATGCGAAACCTTGAAAGCTCTGGAAGGGCTCTTCTCTGTCTTCTCTAAGCTCCAGGGTGATGGCATCTTCAGGACAGGTTCTGTGGCATAATCCGCAACCGAGACATTTATCCCGATCGACTACGGCGATGTCTGCTTCCATGAAAATGGCATCCACCGGGCATCTTTCCATACAGGCTTCGCAACCGATGCAACGATCTCCATCGATCAACGACTCAAATAAGGCATTCATGTATTTGTGTTTATCAAATCCCTTTTGGGTGATGCCTTTCAGGGAGGCGCAACAGCAGGGGCAGCAATTGCAGAGGTTGGATAAATGGGTCTTGTTCGCCCCCGCATGAACCAGACCGGCCTTATCGGCTTCTTCAATAATTTCGATGGCTTCATCTGCTGTGATTTCTCTGCCGATCCCGTTTTCAATATAATACTCCGCAGCAGCTCCGAAGCTCAGGCAGGTCTCCATGGGATAGTCATTGATGCAGGTTTGTCCGATCAGGAGGGTTTCTTTTCGGCAGATGCAATCGGCCACCGAGATGATTCTCGCGTTTCGGATGCTTTCCGTAAGTTTGTGGTGCGGCAGCAATACGGTATCCGGAGCGATGGAAGTTTCAACCGGAATGACCTTGAAACCGGGCCGGTTGAATTTGCCCAATTCATAAATGTATGCTGTATCAAAGTATTCTCGATATAACCGGGCCAGTTCCTCGTCCAGGATATTCACGGAGTATTCATACAAACCGATCATGAACGGCGCCAGATTATACAGGGTTGTCTTGTCTCGCCGCAGACGGAAAAGCAGCCCTTTTTTCGACAGGGCTTCCAATTTTTGTTCAACTTCGTTTTTATCCAACCCGGTCCGATCTGAAATTTGATCCGCTGTTTCTCTTAACGGGGTCAGTTTCAAAACCGTTTCCGCATCTTCTTCTGAAAAGAGTTTTTTTAAAATCTTCAGTTCCACATTGGACGGGGTTTCCGGAAAACCGATGAGGGACTGGTTCAAAAGCGCTCTGAGTTTGATATAGAAGTCGTCAGGCATCTGCTTCTCCCTGGTTTTGGGTTTTGGTTCAGGCTACGCGGGCCTCAATCGGGGTTCTGAGGTTTAAGCATTCAAGGAATCACATCCATCCCCTTCCAGGCATCCAGTTCTTCCCGGGCAGGATCATTCTCCATCCGGCATGGGACATCCAGAATCATGGTGGCTCGGTTTTCCAGGGTGTAGGGTTCCCATACGGGAATCCCTTTGTGACTGGGATTGCTTGTGTGGGCAAAGGCAATCCAGGCGCCGCTGACATCCTCCACCAGTCTGGGTTTGTCCGGCTTGGAACCGGTCAGGGGCATGGCTTCGGTGGTGTCAAAGACAAACGGAATTTCCAGGGCATGGCAGGATTTGAAAAGGCCGCCTTTGAAGTCCGATTCCCAGGTGAAGAGATACATGAAGATGGGGGCCTTGCCTGCAGCAAGCTTACTTTCCACCAGGCTGATGCAGCCGAGTCGCCGGTCTTCGGTCAAAATTCCGATGTACAAATCCCACGGGGTGGCCCCGGGGCGTGTTTTTTGGTAGGTTTGGATCAGGCGCTCAGCATTGTCCCCGAAACGCTTGGTGATTCGTTCCACCAGTTCTTCTTGGGTCAGACGTCTTCTTCTTGGATCTGCGGCCACAAAAATGGCTGCCTCATCCCGGTTGGTCCCGATCATGATGGGGACGTCATTCAGCGTCGGAGAGGCCTTGGGCAAAAAGGGTTGGGCCGGAAGGACATGCCCGTCCACAACCGGTGTAAAACTCATCAGACTGCCAGGTGAAGCCACATCCGCACGAAGTGATATGGTCAGGGGCAAGGCCATGACTGCTTCCAACAGCTGCTTTGCCGGTATATTCTGGATTTTTTCAATTTCGTTGGCCTTGATGTTCATGGAATCTAAAAGCCGTTGGGCCAAATCGGTGGCCGTTTTGGGCGCCATACCCCGCAGTGCCGGGCTGCTCTGGATAATTCCCTTGTGAAACAATCCTTTGGCGGTCGGCATGGTAAGTAAAAGACTGACCTTCCTGCCCCCTCCGGATTCACCGAATATGGTTACGTTTGAAGGATCACCGCCGAAAACCGCTATATTATCCTGTACCCATTCCAGTGCCAGAACAATATCCAACATACCGGCGTTTCCGGAACCTGCAAATCGTTCTCCGCAGATTTCATCCAGAAAGAGATGGGCAAAAACATTTAACCGGTGATTGATGGTGACCACCACGACATCGCCGCGTTTGGCCAGTCCGGTTCCATTATACAGTGATGAGGAACCGGAACCGGCTGTATATCCGCCACCGTGAAGCCATACCATCACCGGTCGTTTGCTGCTGTCGTTAATAGACCGGGTCCAGACATTCAGGACCAGGCAGTCTTCACGCTGGGGTATGCCAATGGAATCTCCCATGGCTGAATTTCCTGCCCCTGATGTCCCTTGGGGACAACTCGGCCCGAATTCGAAAGCATCCCGAACCCCTGCCCATGGTTCCGGGGGGATGGGGGGCAAAAACCGGCGTTTTCCTTCCGTTGAAGCTCCATAGGGAATGCCTTTGAATGTCAGAACATCCTTTTCTTTAAGGCCGCGGACTTTACCTGCACTTAGATTGACGATGATTTCGCTCATTCTTTTTATCCTCCGGATGTCATTTTATTGTGACTTCACTGCCTCACCCATATTACTGTTTTCTTCAGGATTTGCAAAATCGGATCAGGAAGATAAGGGCGGACACACAGGTCCGCCCCTACGGATGTTGGGATAAAATTGTATTGGAGCACACTTGCGTGTGTCTGCAAATGTAGGGGCAGACCTATGTGTCTGCCCCATGTGGTTTACAACGCCTGCTTATACATCTCCAGAAGGGTTTCCTGGGTGCAGGGGACCGGGTTTCTGAAGTGACTGCCGTCTGCTGCGGCATCTTTGGACAATTGAAGCAGGTCGGCTTCTTTAATGCCGATTTCGGATAGTCGTGTGGGTAAGCCAAGGCTTGCGGCAAATTGTGTCATGGCGCTGGCGGCTTCTTCACCCGTGCGGACATCTTTTCCCATGCATTTAGCCGCTTCCACGTACCGAGCTTCGGATGTTTTGGTATTGTATCGCATGACATGGGGCAGCATGATGGAGTTGGCCAATCCGTGGGCAATGTGATGGCGGCCGCCCAGGGGATGGGCCAGGGAATGGACAGCCCCCAGACCGGCAATACCGAAAGCCAGGCCGGCCAGTAATGAGGCCATGGACATATCGGACCGGGCCTCAAGATCATCTCCTTTTTCAACGGCTTTTTTCAAGCTTTTTCCGATGAGTGTAAAGGTCGTGCGGCCAAAACTGTCTGAAATAGGATTGGCGGCTGCTGTAACATAGGCTTCGAGGGCATGGACCAGGGCATCCATGCCGGTGGCCGCCGTTACTTTCGGGGGCATGGACACGGTCAACTCCGGGTCCAGAATCACATTGGTCGGCAACAAAAACGGATTGGCCAGGATAAATTTCACATTTCTTTCCGTATCGGTAATCACCGCTGCCGATGTGGCTTCGCTGCCGGTTCCGGATGTTGTGGGCACTGCGATCATGGGCGGCATGTCTCCTTTGACCTCTCTGGCACGACTGCCTCCCATGATATTAAAATCCTGTGCCGTCCCGCCGTATTTGGCCACAATGCGAATCCCCTTGGCCTGATCAATGGGGCTGCCTCCACCCAAGGCAATAATCCCGTCGCATCCTTGAGCATTAAAAACCTTTGCCCCTTCCGTCACATCCGAAGCTTTAGGATTTTCCACACATTGATCAAAAATAACGGAATCCAGTCCGGATTTGGATAAGATCTCCTGTATCTTACCGGCATAACCGATTTTGACCATCATGGGATCACATACGATCAAGGCCTTTTTGATGCCCGCCCGCTGGGATGATTTTCCAATGTCCTGTATGCTTCCGACTCCAAATCTTGCGTTAAATCCGAGTGAAATATTGTAAATAGGATTGCTCATGGTTCTCTCTCTTTTTCATGGTTAATCTTAAGAAATAGTCTTCTGCCAGGCTAAAACAGGCTATCCATCAGCTTTTTTACACCCATCGCCTCGTTGACCATTCTCTGGATCAATTCAGCCACGGTGGGAACATCTTTGATCCGTCCCACCACCTGACCCCCCGGGTACATCCCTTTATCAAAGGCTCCCTGCTGCCATCCGGAAGCAGACACACGACCGCTGATATATGGCGCGAGTTCTTCCAGAGACGCCCCTTTGGATTCCAATTCGATGATTTTCTCCGATCCAGGGGTCTTCAGAACCCTGGAGGGGTTGTTCAAAGTTTTCATCACCAGCAGGGTTTCGGTTTCCGCGGTTTCGATTAATTTTTGTTTAAAATCCGGATGGATCGGGCACTCCTTGGTGGCCATGAACCGGGTTCCGAAATTCACGCCCGAAGCACCCAGGCACAGGGCGGCCATGAGGCCTTTCCCATCGGCAAAACCACCGCCTGCGATCAGGGGCGTGGTGATTTGATCCAGCACCATGGGGATGAGCACCAGGGAAGTGACTTCCTCCATGCTGGGATGGCCGCCACACTCGGTTCCCACCACGGAGACGATATCCACACCCGCATTGGCCACTTTTACTGCATCTTTGGATCTGGCGCACTTATGAATGTGAATCAGGCCCCCATTTTTGATTTGATCCCGGTGGGCAACCGGGCTTCTGCCTGCGGTTTCCAGGATCTTCACGCCGGATTCGATGACCCAATCGATACGCTCCTCGGCGCTGGCGGATTGGACCATGGAAGGGAAAAGCCCTACATTGACCCCAAAGGGTTTGTCGGTCATGTCCTTGGTTTTTTTGACTTCGTCCATAAACGCTTCTTTGGTTGCAAAAGTGGCGCAGGACAGGCAGCAAAAGCCTCCTGCATTTGCCACTGGAGCCACCAGTTCAGCAGTGGTGATGCCCTGCATGGTACCGCATTGAATGGGATATTGGATTCCCAGAATTTCCGTCAATTTGTTTTTTAACATGCTTTCCTCCTATTGATTTTATCGCGGCAGAATCTTGCCCTTTTTCATACCAATCAATCCTTGTTTGAAGCATCAAACATGGACGCAGGGTCCGGAATATGTTCCGGTAGCCTCACCAGCTTCATGGTGCGAGCGTCGGTGGGGCAACTCAGCACGCAAAGACCACAGCCGATACACTCCTCAACATCCGTAAAGGAGCGTTCACCGTCTAATCCCGGAAATTCCTTCATGGAGATGGCGCCCACAGGACATCGGTTCCCCAGGCACAGGCCACAATCCGTGCATTCTTCAGGATTGTCTTTGACCACAAACCGGCTCTTGGCATACGGAACCTTGCCCAAGACCGGTTTTGTTCGGGCAGCCTTAACAAACAGGCCACAACAGTCCGTACAGCAGTTGCATAGGATGGTGGGCAGAGTGTCTGAATTTCCCACGGTGCATACCACCGGGGATTCATCCAGTTTGTCTAAAAGGGCCATCACCTCATCGTAAGTAATTTCTTTGCCCGCACCGCGATCCAGGTATCCTTGACCCGTTGCGCCGGCCGCAAGACAGATATCCGTTGCAACCCCGGTGTCACAGGTGCTGTCTCTTAATACCTTGCGGCAGGGGCAATTGTGCACAACAATGGGCGAGACTTTAAAAATCTCACGCACGTCTTCAATGGGTAAAATCCCTTGTATATCCTTGATGGTCCGCCATTTGGGCAGCACCCGCATCACCTCCACCACCGGGATCTTTTCCCCATTTTTCACCCGTTCCTCAAGATTTTCAGAACCCTCAAGGCTCATGACATGGAGCAGGTCTAACAGCTCATCATCGATATACTTCGCATTGGCCGAAGCCATAAGATCTTTTACCAGTACGATGTGGTTCACCAGGCTCCATCTTTTACGGCCACGCATGGCCACCCCAATTTCAAAGAGGATCTGCATCTCTTTGCTGACCGTATCCACATCCAAGCCCAATTTTTCTGCAACTCCCTCAACTGTGTTTGGAAGCTCCCGTAAAATTTTGGCTTGCTCCAGATTGACGCCCTTTTTCAATACAAAGGGAAGGGTTTTACTTTTTTCCTTGGTGACCCTGGCGGCGAGTTCTTTGTAAATAGGTTCGATGGTGTCCATAAAATTCCTTTCTGTATATTGCGGTTAAAATGTAAGATCCATTCGATGGCCGTTGGTTTGCAAAGCTTTCAATCTTTTAAAACCCGAGCTTATTTTTGGAGATATTTTCTTGGGATTGTCAATAGGTTAAAAACTCTCGTGCTTGTTGTTTGTTTTGTTGCCATGTGGGGGTTCTCCGCAAGAGGGTTGGATATGACCACATAGGAAAGAATAGAAATCTAATTCCTTTTTGCTTGCTTTTGAACTTAACACTATTTATTTGATTTACTCTATAGTGGCAAGCATATTATAGAATCCAAAAAAATGTCAATTCCTTTTACATGTCGTTTATTGAAAAACAGGATTGACGGATCAACTGCATTTGCTCTTATCACAGGCTATTTTAATAAGGATTTTACCAATGCACGGAACCAGCTCATTGTCCAAACAAAATTGATTAAAGATTTGTTACGCGTTTGTTCTGGCCATCCTTCTGGCCTGTCAGTAATCCGGCGCGGTTTTACGGAAGGTCCATTGAACAAGGAGAAAAACATTGATCCAAAGAAAAACCCCCTTGACTTTGCCCTCCGGGATCATTATTTGTTTAAACGATTATTTTTTTTAAATTTTCAGGGGTGTTGTCCATGAGACCCATTTTGGTCAAAAAAAATAGCCTGATGCTGACCGCGGTAATGATTTTTTCACTGATCGCGCTGCAGGTGGTTCCTGCGATCGCATGCCTCTGTGAAGCGGGTGCAAATACGGGATCTGCTATCTCCGAAGATCCGGCAGGTTCTTGCTGCTTCACCGGAGGGGGTGGGCCGGAGCCTTCTGGCGAAGAATTTTTCAGTGGCATCGGGAAGGGCTCTTCCTGGGATGATTCTCCAGTCTGTTGCTGTGCTGGCGAAACCAGAAAACAATCGGCCATCCCGGAAGCCGTTATCTCGGTTGAATCGAGGCATCAGGTGAATGAGTTTCGGTATCACGAAGCCGGTACTACGGCTTTCATGCCTGATCTTCATCTTGCCCGCACCCAGTCTGGTTTCATGTTTCAGAAAAACATGATCCCCACACCACCCCATATCGCTTCCACCATTCTTCTGATTTGATTTCCTTGTTTTTACCCTGTCGTTCTATTTTCTTGTTTTTGTGAATCCTTAAAATAACTGTTGCGTTTCGGCGATGCCGTGGAAGATGCGATCTGGAAATGTTTCCTTGTGGCGTCTTGGGTGCTGTTTTTAAAAAACGAATGGCGTATCAATGGCTTTTTTGCGGTACGCCTTTAATTAAGGGAATTAAAATGAAATCAATTAGATATGTATATTTTTGGAAAGTCTTTCGCCCGATTATAGTTTTTGCCATCATCATACTTGCCGGTCATGTCGTGCCGGTCCGGGCGGAATTGCGCCTGGGTGTGGACATCCCGACGACCGAACCCCTGGTTGGGCTTGCATCCGTGATGGGGAACCCGGCTGAATACGACGGTAAAGCCATTGTCATGAAAGGCTTCGTGTCCGGCCAATGTGCGTCCCTATGTGAATTTATGTTCCGTGACGGAATGCACACCGCCACCATCTACCCCCAGGGGTTCAAATTCCCGAAGCTGAAGAAAGGCAAACCCGTTACCATTTACACCCAGGTTATCAGTGGCGAGGGGCAAGTGGTATTTTCCGCCCTGGGCCTTAAAATGGAATAGGAGAGAATCATGACATTTATCAAAGTCGCCATCAGCAATCTTCGGAGAAATCCTGTGCGCAGCCTGCTGACAGGATTGAGCCTTGCGGTGTCCGCCGCCACCTTAAGCGTGGTCCTGTCCCTGGACCAGGGCTATTCCAATGCCGTGACAAACGACCTGGTCCACAAGACGGGTGTCCATATGTATATCACCAAGGAAGGCTGCCCCATCGAAGCCGCTTCGGTCATCGCCCAGGGGGGTCTGAGTCCCCTTTATGTGGATGAGAGCATTGTGGCCCGGCTCGAAAAAATGCCGGAGTTGGCCGCGGTGATGCCTTTCAAACTCTTCGCCGTCACCACGGACGATGGCTCCCGCACGGACATTTTCATGGGCATCACCGATGCCGTGGAAAAAATCAAACCCGACTGGCGTTTTGCCTCGGGCGGGTGGTTCACTACCCGGGATTCCATAATTCTCGGGGCGGAAATGGCCCGGATTGAAAATTTAGGAATCGGTGACCGAACCTATGTGGAGCATTTTGACACCGAATTTGTCGTTTCCGGAATTCTTCATCGCAATTACAGCCAGGACGACGGCACGTTTTTTATGCCCCTTGCCACAGCGCAGTCCTTGGTGAAACGGGAGGGGAAGCTTTCCGCCGTGGCCCTGAAACTTGCCGACATATCGGCCATGGACACGGTGCGTAACCGCATTCGGGCTTCCATGCCTGCGGATTATTTCGTCATTGGGTCCCGGGAGCTGAGTGACGGGATTCTCCAGTTTTTCAGCTCCACCCGGGCCATCATGTTCGTCATGGTGGGGGTGGCCTTTCTCATTTCCGTGTGCGGTATCATCAACACCATGCTCATGGCCGTGCTGGAGCGGCGCAGGGAGATCGCCTATCTGAAATGCGTGGGGGCCGGAAAATATGATCTGCTCCGGCTCATCTCCCTGGAAACCACAGCCATCGCCATCGCAGGGAGCGCTGTTGGGGCGCTGCTTGGAATGGTTCTGAGTCCAGTGTCCGGAAACCTGCTTCGCCGGTTTCTGATTGCTTATGTCCCGTCCGGGGCCATCGCCCGGCCGGATCCCGTTATCGCCCTTGCGGCCTTTGGCGTGTGCACCCTCGTCGGTATGGCCTGTTCCTTGTATCCCGCGCTGCGGGCGGCTAAAATCATTCCCATGGAGGTGCTTAGAAATGAATAACAAAGCGATCATTCAGCTTGACAATGTATCCAAGAATTATCGGCGGGGCCCGGAGACGGTTCATGCGGTTAAGGATGTCTCCCTTTCAGTGGCCCCCGGTGAATACGTGGCCGTGGTCGGCCATTCCGGGTCCGGCAAGACCACCCTCATGAACATCATGGGGTGTCTGGATCGACCCTCCAATGGCCGGGTTACGGTGAACGGCCGGGAAATTCAGGAAGAAAGTGAATCCGGCCTGACCCGGCTGCGCCAGACATCCATCGGGTTTGTGTTTCAGCAGTTTTTCCTCATTCCCACCCTGAATGTTATTGAAAATGTGACTCTGCCCTCCCTTTTCGCGGGGCACAAACCCAATGGCCGGGCCATGGAATTGCTGGGGAAGGTGGGCCTGGAAAATCGGCTGCATCATTTGCCGGGCGAGCTTTCCGGCGGAGAGATGCAGCGGGTGGCCATTGCCCGCAGCCTGATCAACGCACCCCCCATCCTGCTGGCGGATGAGCCCACCGGCAATCTGGATTCCAAAAATGCGGGCCTCATCATGGACCTGTTTGAACAGCTTAACGCTGACGGGGTCACCATCGTCTTGGTCACCCATAATTCCGATATCGTCAAACGCTGCGGCCGGACGGTGCAGATAGAGGATGGGGCCATCATACAATAGAAGGGGTCTCCAACAGATACCATTGGGAACGCAAATGGAAAAGATGTCATGGTAAGCGTTTCTCCGTGAACGCTGTTACCCCAGGGGTAAAATAATGATAAAAAATATATTGAACAGCATCGGCCGGATTTTTATGGCCTTGGTGTTTCTGGGTCTGACCCTTCCGGCGGAGGCCGTCGCCTCCTGGAACTTGTCCGCGGACGTTGATGCCCGGTACCGATGGGAGGACAGGGATGATTACGAGGCCAACCTCCACCGGGTAGGTGCCTCCGTGCGGAAAACCTTTGCCGACGATCGGGGGGATCGATTCATCCTTTTCGCCCTGGTGGAGGCGGAGGATGATTTTGATGAGATCATCGCCCATGAGTTCTATGGGCAGTATAAAGGACCCCTGGGAGCATGGAGCCTGACCACCGGCCGGTTTGGTCTTCCTGGGGGCTTCTGCCAGGTTTTTCGGCATCCCGGCTCCTCTATGACATGCCCTACGACCGACTCTTGGGAATGGATGTGGACAGTGGTCTCAAGATTTCAGGAGTTATGGGGGCAGTGGATTACGGTCTTTCCGTCACTCAGGGTTACGGCCCCCATAATACGCCCCAAGATATTGGCCATGGCCTTGCCGTGGGCCGGGTCGGGTTCACCCCCGGCGATACCGATGAAATTTCACTGGGCTTGTCCGCGGCCTGGGGCCGGTCCTTAATATCCCATGATGAGGACGCATCTGACATGGTGGGCATGAATAAGGATCGGGAAGTTCTGCGTGCCCTGGGCGGGGTGGACGCTACCCTCTACCTGGGAAGATTTCTGGGACGGATTGAAGTTGCCACCGGACGGGTGGATCACCAGCCCCTGGCCACGACCTTTGCTGCCCTGGTTTACCATGAGAGGAGGATATCGTTATGCAGGAGAAAGCGATGCACGTCATACGGTCACGCTTCAGGTTTATCGTTTGTTTTCTTGGTCTTATTAGCGCGATTCCCGCTGCCGCCCAGGATGTTTACCTTTGCGTATGGCGAAACCCCGAGCGCACCATGACTCGGATATTTCCGGATGCCAGGGACTATAAAACCGTCAGTGCCCCGATTTCGGGGAATCAGCGAAAGATTATCGAACAAAGGCTCGGTTTTGGTCTCCTGCCCGGACAGCAGGACCTGTTCCAATATTTTGAAATGACCGGGGACACCGGCGGGGTGATCGGCACCATTATCGCCGCGTCCCAGAAAGGGGAGTACGGGGCCGTGGAATTCGTATTCGGCCTGGACAATTCGGGGGTCATCAAAGACATCTATGTTCAGCGGGCCAGGGAGAGGAGTCAGTCCTTTAAGGATCGGGCGTTTCTGGATCTTTTCGTGGGCCGGTCCTTGAGTAATTGCGCGGATTTCACCGGGCTTTACAGCGGAGAAGCCAGCCCCGGTGTCACCGCCGTGATCCGGGGCCTGGTCAAGGAATTGGTCTGCTATGAGACGCTGGTTTTGGGGGGAGACGAGCCTGCAATAAAAGGCGAAATCCACCCATGAAGCCTTAAAGATACTTGCATCCGGCAAAGGCTTTTGGGGTATTTAGTGCTTGTATATAGGCATTCACTGACCTCAAGGAATGATACCCTCCCAGACGGCGCGTTCTTCTTCAAAAGGCGCTTCGATTCATTTGCTTTCCATCATTTCCCAAAGGGTTAATTTGTCTTTTCGCAAGTTTGTTCCTGCCTTAATTTCATTTCCCAGTTCCAGGTAGGCATTTGTTTTACTGCTGTACACCGGCCACTCTGGAAGTCCCGATTCATTGGGATTTCCATGGGTGGCAAACCGGGTCCAGTAGGTCATCATGGCATTGGAAAGATCCAGGTCTGTTTGCTCGGCTTTTCCCCACCGGTTTGTCAAAAGTCCCATTACGTATGGTATTTCAGCACCATGATGGGATTTGGCCACTTTGCCCAAGAGGGTGGGCGGGATTCGGGTAAAATAATAAAAATAGGCCGGAGTTCCTGTTTTTTCCAAACATCGGGCCTGCTCAATGGCGGGCAGCAGCATGGTTGAATCCGTGCTGATCTGGCTTACGGCATCCTTGATGTCTTTTTGTGCAACATCGGAATATGCAGCCAATATTTTCTGTGCCTGGTTCCCATACGTATGGTTTACATGGGCGGTGTATTTTTCCTGGGTATCGATAGTACTTCTTACCAGAAAGAGCATGGCCTCATCCGCATTGATGCCGATCATCAAAGGCACTTTGTTGATGCTGCCTTCGGCATATAAAATGGCCGGATCCCGGGGAATCACCCACCCGTCTACAATGGGGTTGGAATCAAATTTCTGGATTTGTTCAAAATCTTCGACCTTTAACGCCCGCAGCTCTTTTAAGGATGTGGCGCCCAATTGTTCTGCAATCTTCGCGCACTGATCTTCCCGGACTTTTCTGGGGGTGTTCACATCCCGGATGGCACCGCTTTGGCAAATCCCTCTGTGGAACAGACCCTTTGCCAAGGGAGAGGCTACCAGCAAGGTAATGCTTCTGCTTCCGGCGGATTCCCCGAAGAGGGTTACTCGGTCCGGGTCGCCGCCAAACTGGCTGATGTTCTTTTGAATCCATTTCAAGGCCAGGATTTGATCCAGGAGGCTGTAGTTGCCTGAAGCCTTGTGCTCCGATTCTTCCGTCAACCACGGATGGGCAAATTGCCCGAAAAAACCCAGACGATAATTCATGGAAACCACGACAACGCCTTTTTGGGCCAATTTTGCGCAATCATAAGAGGGCATGGAGGAAGAGCCGATACGAAACCCGCCCCCGTGAATCCACACCATCACCGGAAGTTTTTCTTCTTTGGATTTGGCCGGAGTCCAGACATTCAAATACAGACAATCCTCATCCTGCCAGATGTCTTCGGTAATTCCGCCCCCGGCTGCCATGGCTTTTTGCGGGGCTGCGGGACCAAAGTCCTTTGCCGGCCGAACGCCTTTCCAAGGGTGGACGGGTACCGGGGGAGTCCAGCGCAGTTCCCCCACAGGGGGTTGCGCGTAGGGGATTCCCTTGAAAACAGAGATGTCTTTGGCTGCCGGAGATGCGGCTCCTGAAATCAAACCACTGTCCAATTGGACCGGGCCGATGTCATGAAATGGTGTGCTGTCTGCCAAAGCTTCAGAAGTAAATGCCAGGGTTAGGGGCAATGCCAGGAGGATCAATAAGAGGCTTGTGAAATTCATGTTCGTTCTCCTTTGTTTACGATTCTATTTCAGCCAGTCGATTGGCAAGATACCATCGTGACGCAATTTTTTCTTCTGCAGGGATTTCCACATGACCGCCGGGGCTTGCATGCAATCGTTTATTTTGGGTTCCTAACATCTGAAACAGATCCCAATAGGCTTTATTGGGGATCATTTCATCCGCCAATTGCTGAAGAAAGAGAACAGGCACATTGATTTTGGGGGCATCCTCATAGACACGCTGATTGGCGGAAGCTCCTTGCCCATAGCCGAACAACCCCAATACCGCAGCTTTAACCCGTTTTTCAGCAGCAACCAAGGGAAGCCCGAAGCGGGTTCCCATGGAAACCCCCCAATACCCCACGGCGGTTTTACTGATTTCGGGAAATGTCATCGCAACCTCCAAAGCTGCCTGCCAGTCTTCTACCATTTCATCATATTTGTCTGTGTAATACTTCAGGCGATAGGCCTTGGGATCTTTTTCGCGTAGTTGAAGGGCTTCTGCCGTGTTGGCCTCGCGATCCCCGTTCACAGGACCATCGATGGCAAGGGTGGCAATCCCATGATCCTTGGCAAATCCTTTTGCCATATCCACCACAAGGGAAACCCGTTTGTGGCCGCCTCCTCCGTGTCCCACAAGGACGATGGGGAAGGGGCCTTTCATTCCCCCGGGCGTCCACAATACCGCGGGAACGCGTCTTCCACCAACAAATACTTCCAGATCTCGTTCAATTGTTTCCGACATATCCTATCCTTATATTTATATAATGAGATGAGAAATCTTACCTCTAAGATATATTGGATGTCAATATCATTTACTTTATAATCAATAATTCATTATAAATTAATGTTTTTACTTCATTCATCGGCTATGATAAGTGACCAAAACAAAGTTTTATATTCGGACGAAGTTTATCCATCTGCAAACCGATAAGGAGCAAACCATGACACAACGAAAAATATCCGGCATCGGGATATTCTACTTCTTGATCATTAGGGACGAAACCTTCAAGGAAAGGCACCTGGCAAGGATTCGGGAAGCGGCCCCCGGAGCTGAAATCGTCATTGTGAAATCTCCAGCGGACTGGACCGAGGCGGTTGCCCGGCAGTGTGCTTCTTCCGATATCTTTTTGGGCGTGATGCTGGATGCCTGGATCGCCAAACTTCCCAATCTGAAATGGGCGCAACTGGCCAGCGCGGGTGCGGACTGGGTTCTCAAGTCCCCGGAGGTGATTAAGCGCGACGTTTTGCTCACCAACGCATCGGGTGTCCATGCCATTCCCATCTCCGAGCATATCCTTTCCATGATGTTCGCCTTTGCCCGCAACCTTCCGGGGCACATGAGAAACCAGATGGACGGCAAATGGGAACGGTTGGGCGAGATTAAAGAGATGGAGGGCACCACTTTGGGACTGGTGGGTGTCGGAAAGATCGGGGAGAAAACCGCAGAAAAGGCCAAGGCGCTGAATATGAAAGTTCTGGGGATGCGCCGAAATCCGGAACGGACCAGCCCCTATGTGGATAAAATGTACGGCCCCAATGGTCTTCACGAAATGCTGGCCCAATCGGACTGGGTGGCGGTGACGGCAGCCGGAACAGCGGAGACGGAGGGCCTGATTGGAGAACCTGAGTTCGCCGTGATGAAAAAATCAGCCGTACTGATCAATATTGCACGAGGGTCTTTGATTCGGGAGGCGGCACTGGTTACGGCCCTTCAGGAGAAACGCATTGCCGGGGCAGGGCTGGATGTTTTTGAAAAAGAGCCGTTGCCCGAGACTTCCCCCCTCTGGCAGATGCCCAATGTTCTCATCACGCCCCATGTTGCCGGGGGCACTCCCTACTATGTCGACCGGTTGATGGATATTTTTGTGGAAAATTTAAAGCGCTACCAGGCCGGTGAACCCCTGATCAACATGGTGGACAAAAAATTGGGGTACTGATTAAAAGTTTCGGATCAGAAAGAAAGAACAATGCCGAATTCCGCCAGGAATAGGACTTCCTCCCGGTTGAATTCGGCATCCGTTTTGATGGCTGCTTATTCCAATCAATATCCCAGCATTTTGGAGATTTCCTCCCAGTAGTAGGCATTGTCGCCCAGCATGACCTGATTGGCTTTGGCTCGTTTCATGTAGAAGTGAGCGTCATACTCCCAGGTAAAACCCACGCCTCCCAACACTTGAATGGTATCTGTGGAGATATCCCTCAAGGCGTTGGCGCTGAAGGTTTTTGCCGCGGCAGCCGCCATGGACGCAGTGGTGGAGTCTTCTTCTTCCATCGCCCAGGCGGCATAATAAAGCAGACCCCTGGACCCTTCAACACCGGGGAGCATATCGGCGCATTTATGCTTGATGGCCTGGAATGCGCCGATGGGCACACCGAACTGATGGCGCTCCTTTGCGTAGTCCACGGCAACCTCCATGGATTTCTGCGCAGCGCCGGTGTTTTCCGCACACAGGCACACCGATGCCCTGGAGAGGACCCGCTGCAAGGGTGCCCAGCCGTTGTTTATTTCTCCTACAATGCTGTCCGGGGAGACTTTTACGTCCTTACACAGAACTTCAGACTGTTTCCGGGTGCCGTCCATGGTTTTTAGCGGGGTGATGGTAAGACCGGCGGTTTTTGCATCCAAGAGAAAAAGTGTGATGCCTTGGGCTGGATTGTTTCCTGCTGTAGTTCGTGCCGTGCAGATGATAAAATCCGAAGTTTGGGCATCGGGTACAAAAAGTTTGGTACCGTTTAAGATATACCCATCCCCGTCTTGTTTTGCAGACATTTGAACAAAGCCGGGGTCGGCACCGCCATCGGGTTCCATAAGTGCCAGGGTTCCCCGCTCTTCACCGGAGGCAATTCGGGTCAGGTGCTCCTGTTTCTGATTTTGGCTTCCTGCTTCAATTAGCAGTTCAGCCGCCAGAACCACAGTGGAAAAATAGGGGCCGGGTACCAGGGCGCGTCCCATTTCTTCCACTACCAGGCAAAGATCCAACAGGCTAAGTCCAATCCCGCCGTACTCCTCGGGAATATGTATTCCCATCCAACCCAACTCCGCCATCTTGTTCCATATTTTATCCGTAAACCCCTTTTCATCTTCGAACATTTCCCGGACGTATTCCATGGGGCACTCTTTTTTCAGAAAAAGACGAGCTTCCTTTTGAATCTGTTCCTGGTCCTTTGAAAATCTTAAATCCATAACATAGCTCCTTTACTTCGCTGCGGCACGAGCAGCATCCTTGGGCAGGCCCAATACGCGTTCGCCGATGATGTTTCTGAGAATTTCGGTGGTTCCGGCTTCAATGGTGTTGCCTTTGGCCCGCAAATAGGCATACTGAAAACGGCCGTCGCTGATGGCACCGGGGGAACCTTCCACCAGTTGATGATAAGGGCCCTGGATTTCCATGGCCAGTTCCGTCATCTTTGGATTTAAGGTTTTCTGCCCCATGAGGGCGCCGATGGAGCCTTGGGGGCCGGGGGTTCCACCTCGAAGGGCATTGTCCAGGTTCCGGTACCCGTTGATTTTCAAAGCCAGAAGCTTGGTGTAGGTTTCAGCTATTTTCTGCCGGATGTCGTTGTCTGCAAGAACCGGTTTTCCGCTCCGCTTGATAGTTTTTGCCATGTCAATCATCCGGCGATGAAACCGCATCATGGAGTTGGCCAGGTTCAGATCTCCCATGGCCCGTTCGAAGGCCAGGGTGGTCAAGGTAATGTACCAGCCCTCGTTTTCTTTTCCCACGCGCATGGTTTGTGGAATCCGGACATCTTTCATGAACACTTCATTGAATTCCCCCTCCCCGGTAATCTGGGCAATGGGTCTAACTTCAACCCCGGGAGCTTTCATATCCATCAGCAGAAAGGTGATCCCTTTGTGCTTGGGCCCATCCTGGCGGGTACGCACGGTGAGCAGGCACCAATCGGCCAAATGGCCGGCGGAGGTCCATATCTTCTGGCCGTTAACCACATAGTCGTCACCGTCCGGGACGGCCGAGGTGATGATGCTGGCTGCATCCGAACCCGCGTCCGGTTCGCTGAATCCCTGGCACCAGATGTGGGAGCCGTCGAGCAGTTTTGGAATGAAAAATTCTTTTTGCTCCTCGGTGCCCGCAACGTTAATGGTGTGGCCCGCCATTCCGTGTCCGATGGTGTTCATGCCGCCACCCCATCTTTCGGCATAGGGAGCGGTTTCTTCGGAGAGGATGATCTCCTGCATCATGGTCCCTTCCTGACCGCCGTATATTTTTTTAAACCGGATGCCTGCAAATCCGCCATCGAACAAACGCCGTTGATACGTCCTGTAGGCTTCTATCTGGCCTTCCGGCGGGGCCTCATTCTCGGGAAACGTCTTTTTCAGGAACGCCTTTACTTTGTCCCGGAACACCTCGTCTTCCGGTGTGTAACGAAAATCCATGTGTACTCCTTTTCGGGTTTGAACCCAATTCTATATGGTGGTTTATCTTCACAGGCAATCGGAATGATGACTGCTGCGAGGCTATCGAAATTATTTTTCTAACCTAAATTGAATTAGGTCTAACCTTCTTTGGTCGGGATATGGTCCGGCGGACGAACCAGTTTCATGGATAAGGCATGGGCCTTGTCACAGCCTAATACACAAACGCCGCATCCAAAGCAAGCCTCAGGGTCAACGATTGCTTTCAATTTTTTGGATTTCCCACCGGACACGGCCTTGACCATTTCAATGGCGTCAAACTGACAGCGATCCACACAGGCCTGGCATCCAATACAAGCGTCCTGGTCCACGAGGGCGATAAAACGGCTTTTCTGCCACATCTTATCCAAGGGCACGTTTTCCATATCCAGGGGCACGGTCATCATGCAGCAGTCCCGGCAACAGTGGCAGCTGACATTCCCGCCACCAAGAGAATTGTTATTTCCCCAGATGTGGAGAAGTCCGTCTTCCTCTATCTTGTCGATGAGCCCGATGGCCTCCTCCAGATTCAATTCCTTGCCCGCTTCCCTGGCCATGGAGTAGTCGGCCCCGCGATTCAATTGAATGCAATGCCAGAGATCTTCTTCCGCCGTATGGGCGCAGTGTTCATCCACGGCCGTGGTGCGATATCGGCAGGAGCACGGGACCACGGCAATGCGTTCCTGGGCTTTGAACAATTCCCGGATATCCTCGCAAGGAAGAATTCCAGGGATGTCTTTTATGGTCTTATAGGCCGGTACGATTCTTGAGTGGGGTTGTGGCAAATTGGCATAGAGTTTTCCCCTGTCCGGGTACCATTCGTTCATGAGGAACTCGCGCCACAAACGATAAAATTCACGGTCCTTCACCACATCTCTTCCTTTGGCCGCCTGGCTGGCATCATGGAATTGGCCGATGGAACGGGCAAACCGATAAAACTGGCGGTCCTTGAAATCTCCCTTGGGAAAGACAACCCCGGCATAGAAGAGGGTATCAAGCTCCTTTTTAACCCTTTCCGACGCCAACCCGGTTTTCTGTGCAGTTTCATCCACAGTTCCGGGAAGTGCGGCCACAATTCCGGCCTGATCAGGGGTTAAGAGATTCTCCAAGATGGCTCGCAGACGATTGGAATCCGGATACTTCAAATTGGTCATTAATACTTTGTAAGGATCTATGGTTGTCATTTGATCATCTCCTCCATTGTGTTCATTGATATCAGTAGGTTGCATATTCTTCGGAACGGCCGCCGGGTACCGGAATATGTTCCGGAAGCCGGACAAGTTTCATTTTTCGGGCTCCCGTGGGGCAGGTAATAACACAAAGGCCGCACCCGATGCAATTTTCCGGGTTTGTGAAGGCGCGATCTTCACCAAAATCAGGATGAACTTTCATTTCAATGGCACCCACAGGGCATCGGACATCAACGCAGTTTCGGCATCCATTGCAGGTTTCCGGGTCTTCTTTGGCAATGAAACGACTCCTGGCAATGGCAAATTGATTGACCCGTGTGTGGGTCAGATCGTTTCTGATCAATGCCCCGCAACAGCACGCATGGCAGTTGCACAGAAGCGGCGGCATGATGTTGGTGTTCCCCGTCATATGAACCACCTGGTGGGAATCCAGGGATTCAATAATCGCCAGGGCTTCTTCCACAGTCAATTCTCTCGCGGATTTTCGCTCCAGGTTGTACCGGGCGGAACGGCCGATCACCATGCAGGTTTCCAACGGCACCTCATCCCTGCAATCCC
>VMSV01000107.1 GCA_013791935.1 Desulfobacteraceae bacterium
TCATCCCATGAGCAATGAGCCCAATAAAATCATCTATTCCATGATCAGAGTGAGTAAGTTTTATGATAAAAAACAAGTATTAAAAGATATTTCCCTGTCCTATTTCCATGGGGCGAAAATCGGGGTTCTCGGGCTGAACGGGTCCGGAAAATCCTCCTTGCTTCGGATTCTTGCGGGAACCGATAAGAATTTTGTGGGGGAGACCATCCTCTCCGATGGGTATACTGTCGGCTATTTGGAACAGGAACCCCTTTTGGAGGTTGAAAAAACCGTTCGGGAAGTGGTGGAGGAAGGGGTAAAAAGCACCGTGGATCTGTTGAAGGAATTTGAAGACATCAATATGAAATTCGCGGAACCCATGGATGACAAGGAAATGGATAAATTGATCCAGAGGCAGGGGGAAGTTCAGGAACGCCTGGATGCCCTGGATGCCTGGGACCTGGATTCCCGACTTGAAATGGCCATGGACGCCTTGAGATGTCCGCCTTCGGATATGCCTGTCAAAATCCTGTCCGGAGGAGAAAAACGCCGGGTGGCTCTTTGCAGGCTTTTGCTTCAAAAGCCGGACATCCTCCTTCTGGATGAGCCCACCAACCACCTGGATGCGGAAACCGTGGCCTGGCTGGAACATCACCTTCAATCCTATGAGGGGACGGTCATTGCCGTGACCCATGACCGGTATTTTCTGGACAATGTGGCGGGTTGGATTCTGGAGCTGGACCGGGGCCGCGGCATTCCCTGGAAAGGCAATTATTCCAGCTGGCTTGCCCAGAAACAGGAACAGTTGAGAAAAGAAGAAAAATCGGAAAGCGCACGGCAGAAAACCCTGGCCAGGGAATTGGAATGGATTCAGATGTCTCCCAAGGGAAGGCATGCCAAAGGACAGGCGAGGATCAATGCTTATGAAAAACTGCTGGGCCAGGAAACGGAAAAAGCGGAAAAAGATCTTTCCCTTTACATTCCGCCGGGAGACCGACTGGGAGCCCTGGTGGTGGAGGCAAAGGGTGTGACCAAAGGCTACGGAGACCGCTTGCTGGTGGAGGATATGACTTTCAGCCTTCCCCCCGGAGGCATTGTGGGGGTGGTGGGGCCCAACGGGGCAGGCAAATCCACCCTGTTTAAAATGATTGTCGGAAAAGAGAAGCCGGATCAGGGGGAATTGCGCATCGGGGAGACGGTGAAACTCTCCTATGTGGACCAGGATCGTGCCCTGGACATGAACAAGACCATCTGGGAAGAAATCACGGGTGGAAACGAGCAGGTTGAGCTTGGGAATAAACTCGTGAATTCAAGGGCATATGTGGCAAAGTTTAATTTTTCAGGGGATGACCAACAGAAAAAAATATCCACCATCTCAGGGGGCCAAAGGAACCGGGTTCATCTGGCCAAGATGCTCAAAGAGGGCTCCAATGTCATCCTCCTGGATGAGCCCACCAATGACCTGGATGTCAACACCTTAAGGGCGCTGGAAGAGGCGTTGGAAAATTTCGGCGGCTGTGCGGTGGTCATCAGCCATGACCGGTGGTTTCTGGACCGGATCGCCACCCACATTCTGGCCTTTGAGGGGGACAGCCGGGTGTATTTTTGTGAGGGGAACTGGAGTGAATACGAGGCGGACCGGAAAAAGCGCCTGGGGGTGGATGCGGCCGTGCCCAAACGCTTAAAATACAGGCAATTGACGAGATAGGCCGGGTTGATGCGCCTTTTCATAACCGTTTAGAAAAATGCAGATCAAATGGAAGAACCGGAAAAGCCGATCATACTTTTCGAAAACATTCTTCCCGGCAGCCGGGACAATTTCAGCAAGGCATCCTTCAAATTTAAACTATTCAAGGATGCCCCGGCCCGCTATTTTCTGATTCTCCTGCCCGGATACAATGAATCCGGTGACCCGTTGACGGAACACCCCTTGTGGATGAATTTTGCCAAAACCACGGGAGGCGCCATGATCGGATGCACGTTTCGGACCCGACCCAAGGAAGACGGATCCGTTCATTATGCAGCGGCCAATTACGGTTCCGGAAGGGCATTGGACCTGGCTGTGAAACGATTGAGTGAGCGTCTCGGTGAACCGTCATTATTAAACCTGCCGTTTCTGATGTACGGTTATTCCGCAGGAGGGCAGTTCGCCTATGGGTACAGTTGCCACGCTCCCCACCGGCTCCTGGGGTTTGTCGCGGTGAAGGGAGGGATTTACTTTCAGGAACCGTTGGAAGCAACTTATCAAGTTCCCGGACTTGTGATTTCCGGTGAATTGGACCTTGAAAAAAGAAGAAAATCCATCCGGGCTCTTTTTGAAGCCCACCGAAAACAGAACGCCCCCTGGTGCTGGCTGGAGGAAAAAGGGCAGGGTCATAAAGAAGCTGAATGTCTTTCTGTTGCGATCCCTTTTTTAGAAACGGTTTTGGGAATGCGGTTAACGAAAAACAGTTGCCGGTTGAATGAAGATATTTCTCAGGAAGGCCTGTGGGTGGACCTTGTGGGTCATAATCTTCTTCCGCAAACCGAACCCGGGCATCCGGGCTACGATCCTTTAAAAATCGGCTGGCTTCCAGGGGAAGAAGTATTTGAAAAATGGAAAACCCTGGATAATGGAATGAAGAAATACGAAACCGGTTAAAAGATTTGATTCAAAATCTAAAAAATAAAAACCCAAGCATTTGCCATTGAAAAGCAAAGGAGGAATATGCAGTATAGACCATTTGGAAAACTGGATTGGAAGGGTTCGGCCCTGGGATTCGGCGCCATGAGACTGCCGGTCATCAACCGGGATCAAGCGAAAATCGATGAGGACCTTGCCCTGGAGATGATCAGAACTGCAATCGACCAAGGCGTGAATTATGTGGATACAGCCTTCCCCTATCATGGGGGGCAAAGCGAGATTGTGGTGGGCAAAGCCTTGGCCGGGGAGTATAGGGAAAAGGTTAAACTTGCCACCAAAGCCCCCACCTGGCTGATTCAGAAACAGGATGATTTTGACCGGTATTTGGAGGAACAGCTCAAGAAGTTGAATACAAACCGCATTGATTTTTATCTTCTTCATGGTTTGAACAAGCAACGGTGGCCCGGGTTGAAGGAAATGAATATTTTCAAACCCGCGGAAAAAGCCATGGCGGACGGACGGATCGGTTATTTCGGGTTTTCCTTTCATGATGATCTGGAAACCTTTAAAGGCATTGTGGATGATTACGATAACTGGACTTTCGCACAGATCCAGTACAATTTTATGGATACCGAGTACCAGGCCGGAACCGAAGGCCTGCAATATGCGGCAGCCAAAGGATTGGCCATGGTGATTATGGAACCTGTCCGAGGCGGGCAGTTGGCCAAAAGACCTCCGGATGGCGTTGCGAGAATCTGGGAAGAAGCGAAAATCAAGAGGTCTTCTGCGGAATGGGCCCTTCAATGGATTTGGAACCAGCCGGAGGTGGCTGTGGTGTTAAGCGGCATGTCCACCATGGAACAAGTGAAGGAGAACCTGGAGAGTGCCAACCGTTCGGGCGTCGGCAACCTGTCTCCAACCGAGACAAACCTGATTCAAAAAGCGGCAGAGGCTTACAGGGCCAGCAGCCCCATTCTCTGTACCCAATGCCAATATTGCATGCCTTGTCCCAATGGGGTGAACATTCCGGGAGTATTCGGCCTGTACAATGATGCCATGATTTACAATGATGTGGGCCGGGCAAGGATGTTGTACCAGATGAGACTCACCAAAGAAACACAAGCCCATAACTGTGTGGCTTGCGGAGAATGCCTGGAAAAGTGCCCCCAATCCATTGAAATCATTGAATGGCTTAAAAAGGCGGATGAAACCCTGGTGCCCAAGCAAGCATGAGGAAATAAGAGGAAAGATTTAAAAGAATGGAGTCATTGAGGGGCATCACGGGTTGTGATGCCCCTCTTTATTTATGGGAATTGAACGAAATTATAACAGGTTAACAATATGATTTTTTATAACATCCGCGCTAACCGGTTGGGCTGCCATTTTTTTTGCAGCCTGGACGCGGAAAGCATGGAAAAGCGTCATGGTGAGCGCAAGTCCGGCTACAACCACCAGGCATGCACCCACTCCCTGTTTCATCTGGTCATCGGCACCGCGCGACAAAGAGCCCTGCAGCAGCCACACGGTATAGACAATAGAAGAGACGCAAACAAAGGCACAGGCTGCTACATGCCGGAAAACGCGGGCTACCAGGCCCTGCCCCCCTTTTTCAGTAACCTTTTTCAGTTCCTTTACGGAGAAATGATCCAGAAACCAGGTTGTATCCTCATCTTCGGGTTTAACCGGCAAAAGGGTTTTTCCGCTGATGGGGTCGGTGGTCTGGTCGCCTCTTGAAAGATCGTCAATGCCTTTTCGAATGGCCACATGCACTTTCCGGCTGATGGGATATTTAATAATGATGAGAAGAGCGATGATGTGAAACAAGATGGGGAGCAGGGCATAGAGGCCTCGAATGGCAAAAAGAGTATCCGGCGTCTGGGAGGAAAGGGTCGGGTCATACCCCACAACACCCAGAACAGCCAGGGGAATGGTTGCCGCAAAAATGGCAATGAATTTTGGAACCATGGCCATGAATGCCCCGAACTGGGCTTCCCGACGCTTGCCTGTACGCAGTTCGTCATAATCAATGATATCCGCCATCATGGCCGGCCCGATGATCATGAGTGAACCGACTGCGAACCCCCGAAAGGATTCCAGAATACCCATGAGAATCACCTGGCCTGACCCTATGAAGAACAAAATTATACTGGTGATAATCCCGATGGAGATCGCAATCACCCAGACATGGAGTTTTCCAAAAACCCTCGAAACAAACATCCATACGGGAATGGATACCAGGGTTGCGGTCACGTAAACCAATCCGAAAATGACCCTGTACATGGCGTCGAGATCGAGGATGTATTTTGAAAAATAAGGCATGAGCAGGGGAGGCAGTGTACCGGAAATTGACCCTAACATAAAAACCGTTATCATGACTCTAAACGGATGATTCCTCAGTGCAGCGCGGATTCCCGGAATCAGGGGAACCTGTTTTCGTGTTGCAAACTCAGGATTTTCCTTGATCTTAAAAACAGGCAGAATAAAGAAAATAAACATGAGAATGCAGAGGGTTCCCACAAAAACCGTGAGCATTTCCCGTTCATCAGGAAATATATTATTGAATTTGATATAGTACAGGGTAAGAAAGGAGAGAACAACTCCCAGCCCCGCGGCAAACGCTCGGTATCCGAAAAGGCTGGTCCGGTCATCATAATCCGGTGAGAGTTCCATACCCCAACCCCCATAGGGCACAATCCAGATGGTATGAAACAGATAATACAGGCAGAAAGTGGCGCCTGCCCAGAAAACAGCCCCTCTTTCAGGGTCCAAATCTTCAGGCGGTGAAAACATGAGCCAGAGAAAAAGGGCGCTTCCAAAAACACCGGGTAGGACATAGGGTTTTCTTCTGCCCCAGCGGGTTCTTGTTCGGTCTGAAATCCATCCCATGACAGGATCGGTAATGGCGTCAAAGGCCCTGGCAATGGCTGTGGCAAGAGCAAGAAGGCCTGCCGGAACCAGGACGGTGTCCGTATAGAAGATTTTCAATTCAATGGTCATGGGCGCTGCAATGGCTGAAACAGCGAGGTAGGGAAAAGCATAGGCGAATTTGACCATCTTGGTGGGTTTTTCCCATACAGCGGTTTTGGTTTTTATCAAGCCTGACGGGGGAGATTCTGAAGTACCGGGTTTAGGGGCTGCCGGATCGGTCATGGCGGTCTCTACCATTCTATTGTCCTTTCTTAACGAGGATTAGGGTTACAAACTTCAATGATTTCATGCCACAAATCAAAACAAGAAAATCAGCCGTTCTGTTCAAAAAAGGGGTGTAAGCGATAGTGAAACAAGGGTGGAACTTTATTAAAATAAATTAATAGACTGCTATAAAAGATTTTTCGTATTGCCGGTGAAGGAAATGGTAATGATATAAAAAATAAGGATACAAATTGAAAGTTGGAACAGATTGGAGAAACGATAATCTACTTTTATGATCATTCGCAAGAGAAATCGGAGGGGAGTAAGAAATATTTTATGATGATGATCAACCCTGTAAAAAGGAGGGAGTGAAGGAAATCGTTTACTTTTCAGGACTTAAAAGCTCAACTCCAACTCAACATAGGGCCCTGCGGCCTTAAGATCGAGTCTACGATCTTCTCCGTTAAAATCCTTCACAAAGGTTTTGTACCCACCGGTAAAAGAAATGCTGGGAAGTGGACTCCATGAAATTTCTCCTGTCATTTCATAGGCGTCGTTCATGGTGCGATTCATGCCTGAACCGCTAAACCTTGCCTCAACAAGATCCGAGCCCAGGCCGAGACTCAAGTTGATTCCAGCCGTCGGCACAGCGGGCAAGAACCCTTCAGGACCAAGCCTGCCGGATCCAGTCAGGCTTCCAGAATCATCGGCATATTTTATCCGGACAATGCTTCCCAACCTGATCCGAGCTCTTCCGTTTTCCGGGTTTAGCATATCGTAAGGGTAAAGAAAATCAATCAAGGTGAATTCCAGGTCGGAAAAACTTGCACCGGAGGCATTTACCGGGAATTGGGCCGGGTCATTTTCAAAGGCCCGGGCGGGAGGAGAAATGAAGAATGCGAACAAAAACAAAATCATTGCAATGGCTTTTTTTTTCATAGCGGATTCCTTATAAAGCTGATAACGTCGATGGACGTAAAAAAAATGAAGCAATTTTCAAGCCAAGAATTCACTTTTTGATCATCCTCGTCGTTTATGCCAGGAGAACAACCATGTCGTGGTCCATGAAAACAGTCAGTTACAGAATGGCCGGGTCCGGAAGCTGGAAAAACCTGCTATCGAATCCGGTGGAAGAAAAATTCTATAGCGCCATTTACCCGAACGGGGTATCACTTTCCGGACTGGGTCCCGATCAGCTCAAACTGATTTCACTTTGGAAACAAGCAGATATCGTACAAGTCCATGAAGGCAACGTCCTCCCTGTGGGCCCGATTATGACCGATTCCGATCTGGTTGTTTTGAAACACTGGTTTGATGACATAAAAAACGCCATGACCACCGAGGTAAAAAACCACCTCAAAGAGTATCAAAAGATCGCTTCCTTGATGACGGACCCGGCTTTAACTCAGGAATTCAACAACCTTCTCACCATCATGATCTGCGCCCATACCCTGGATTCCTCGATCTTTTCCAGTTTGCGGCAGGTGATCATGGGATCCTATGTGGATAGGGGACGGGCAGGGGATTTCTTTTTCTGGGGGTATGGGTTTGAAAAAGGGCCCAAACGGATTTTCGGATTCACCAGTTACGGACGATATCAAGGGGAATCGGTTCATGTGATGAGATCCCATGGCTTGGACCGGGAAAAGCTTAAGTCTGTTCTCATGCAAAACGGTGTTTTGGAATGGATTCATGAAAAAGCGCTGGAAAGCGAAGGGGGGAAACAGCCAAGGGAAGACCTTTCAAAAAAAAGGATCACAAGCCTGCTTCAGGAAATCCACATCCTTGATGCGGAAGATCCTCCCCGGCTTTCCATTCCGGCCTTTCAAGGCCCTGTTATGGTCCAATCCGGCAAGCTATACCAAGAAATTTCAACTGCCGTCACCAAACGCTTCATGGAAAAAATGGACGAGTTAAGCAGGCTGGTGACCGCTTGTTCTTTTTCCCGGTGCCTTTCCCCGGATGTCTTATGCATGCTGTTTCATCTGGCCTATTCCTATGCGGCGGATGATCTGGTGAAGGAAGGGATCATTCCGGACTTTCCCGAAAGCGCTGCAGGGGAATGGGGGGTTTGGATTCACTAAACGGTGAACAGTGAACGGTGAACAGCCAACCCGCTATCCCGGAGTTATTTTTGCAGGGAACAGGCATGAATGAATTGGATCTGTAGGGAACAGGCATGAATGAATTGGATCTGTAGGGAACAGGCATGCCTGTTCCCTACCGTTTTCTTTATCCCGGTATGGCAGAGGTCATGAGCTTGCCGATGATTCTGGATAATCTTACGGGGTCATCTACCTTTCCGCCTTCACCGATGACGGCCATGTCATAGAGAAGCTTGCTGTATTCAGCAAGGGCCGGGTTTTTGGCGTCACTGTCATAGAGGGCTTTTATTTTCTCCATGGCCGGGTGGTTCATGTTCAGTTCCAGAACCCGTTTCATTTCAGGGGGTTTTTGGCCCGATGCCTTGAGAATTTTTTCCATGTAGGCGCTCAAGCCGTAATGATCCCCGGAAAGGCAGGAAAGGGAATCCTTCAATCTGGAAGAGGGATTGACTTCCTTGATCTCTTCGCTCAACTGGCCCTTGATGAAGCTGAACAAGGCATTGAATTCGTTTTTCTTGGTCTCATCAATTTGATCAAGATCCAGGTCTCCAATTTCAGCGCTTTTCAGTTTCTTCCCCTCATATTCTCCCAGGGATTGAACCACCCATTCATCCACCGGGTCTGTCATCAGGAGGACTTCGTACCCTTTTTCCTTGAGCTTTTCCAGAAGCGGACTGTTGGAAAGCAAAGCCAGATTTTCTCCGGTGATGTAATAGATACTTTCCTGGTCCGGCTTCATTCGGCCCTGATATTCCGATAAGGAAACCCATTTGCCTTCAGAGGAGGTGGTTTTATATCGGAGCATTTCCGCAACCTTTTTCCGGTTGTCCGGATCGGTGTGAACACCGATTTTCAGCATGGCCCCGAATTCCTCAAAAAAGGTTTTGAACTTTTCTTCATCCAAGTCCTTCACCATGTCCAGAATCTTTTTTATGAGGTTTTTCCGGATATTCATGATGAGGCGATCCTGCTGAAGAATTTCCCGGCTCACATTGAGGTTGAGGTCCGGGGCATCCACGACGCCCTTCACAAACCCCAGGTATTCGGGAAGCAGATCCTCACAGTCCTCCATGATGAAAACGCGTTTGCAATACAGTTGAACCCCGTGTTTGGAGTCCGGGCGAAAAAGATCAAAGGGTGCTTTGGAGGGGATGTACAGCAGGGTGGTGTATTCCGTGGTGCCTTCGAATTTGAGATGAAGATGGGATAAGGGTGGGTTCCAATCATGGCTGATATGGGAATAAAACTCCTTGTATTCTTCATCGGAGATCTCGGACTTGTCCCTGGCCCAGATGGCCTTCATGGAATTCAGGGTTTCTTCGCTGACCATGGTTCGAGTGGTTTTCCCCAGGGGTTTTCCGTCCTTGTCTTTGATCTGTTCGGCTTCCGGAATGGGCTCTTCCTTTTCCACATCCATGACCACAGGATAGGCCACAAAATCCGAATGTTTTCGGATGATGTTGCGAATCACCGAGGGGTCCGTAAAGTCGGTTTCCTCTTTTTCGGGTTTTCTCAAATGGAGGGTGATGGTGGTTCCACGAGCTGATTTTTCAACGGTTTCAAGGGTATAGGTTCCATCCCCATGGGATTCCCATTGAACCGCCGTTTCCGAAGCTGCGGATCGGGTTACCAGGGTGACTTTCTCCGCCACAATGAATGCACTGTAAAAACCCACACCGAACTGGCCGATGAGTTCCGGGGCCAGAACGTTCTCCTGATGGGTTTGCCGAATGGCTTCCATAAAATCGGCGGTTCCGCTTTTTGCGATGGTTCCTATGTTTTCAAGGACTTCCTCCTGGGTCATGCCAATGCCGTTGTCTGAAACCTCAAGGGTTTGGCGGATTCCATCCGGGGTGATTTTAATTTTAAATTCCGTGTTGTCTTTGAGAAGGTCCGGGTCGGTCTGGGCTTTGAAACGGAGACGGTCGATGGCGTCGGATGCATTGGAAACCAGTTCCCTTAAAAAGATTTCCTTGTTGGAATAAAGTGAATGAATAATGAGATTCAACAGTTGCTGGACTTCGGTCTTAAACTCGTGGGTTGCTTTCTTGGGGCTCATTTTCTGACTCCTAAATGACTTCGTGATTTTGTGTTTCAGATTTGGAAACAGGGTTTAGATAAATTTGAATAATTATGGGTTCAAAACCTGAATTGTCAAGGTTGGCCGCTAAAGTAATCGAGATTAAAGTCGATAACAATTATCAAACAATTAAATAAAACCAACAGGCAATTCCCAGAACGCAGCTTGCTTTATTTCCAGTAGAATCTCCGCCTTGTTGATTACATTTTATTAAATTTATACATTAACATTGGAGATGGAAGACCTTGCATTCGGATAGATCCTTATTCCACTATCTTATACAAATTATTTTCCTGATGTGCACTTTTCCCATGACCGGTTTTGCCTATGAGAAATCCAACGACTTCACGGATCTGTCCCTGGAAGCCCTGATGGACATAGAAATCACTTCAGTTTCCAAAAAGCTTCAAAAACTATCCGAGGCTCCGGCAGCCATTTTTGTAATCACCCATGAGGATTTAAATCGCTCCGGGGCCACCTCTGTCGCGGAGGCTCTTCGAATGGTTCCCGGGGTACAGGTGGGAAGAATTGACGCCAATAAATGGGCCATCGGCATTCGAGGGCTCAACGGACGTTTTTCCAATAAACTACTGGTTCTCGTGGACGGTCGAACAGTTTATACCCCCATATACTCGGGCGTTTTCTGGGAAATCCAGGATATGATCCTTGATGATGTGGAACGGATTGAAGTGATCCGGGGGCCGGGAGCCGCCATATGGGGATCCAACGCCGTCAACGGTGTGATCAACATTATTTCAAAAAGCGCTTTTGAAACCCAAGGCGGATATGCGGAAGTCCTGTCCGGTAATGCCGATCCCGTCAATACGTCCGTGCGGTACGGCGGTCGTTTCAATGAAAACAATACAGCCTACCGAATTTACGCTAAATATTTCGAACAGAATAGCAATGTTTACAAAGATACGGACACCGATGCCTATGATCAGTGGGATATGTTTAGAACCGGATTTAAGATCAATCATCAAAACCAGGATACTATCCAGTACGGGTTGCAAGGGGAAATTTTCAAAGGCAAGGCCGGGGAAACCCTTATGGATTCGCAATTGACCGATACCATCCCTTACGCGGATATTTCTTTGAGAAACTATAATACCGACCATTTCGGTGGGAATTTGATGTTTAACTGGAAAAGGCAACTCTCCTCAGGATCGGATTTCGCATTTCAGTGTTATTACGATACCGCCCACTATAATCCCCTGGTGGCGGATGTTTCAGTGGATACATTGGATTTTTCCTTCCAGCATCGGTTTCTGCCGACCCGGAGCCAGGAACTGGTCTGGGGGGGAGGGTACCGCAATATCCAGGATAAAATCGATGCCTTTATGTTTGCAACGGTTTCCCAAAAAAATGCCAGTTACGATTTAACCAATTTCTTTGTTCAGGATGATATTTCATTACTGGATGAACGGGTCCACCTGGTTTTGGGTTCCCTGATTGAGAATAACAGTTTTACCGGATGGGAATTCCAGCCCAGCCTTCGAACCATCTGGCAGGCCAATCCGTCCAATTCCTTTTGGGCAGCCGTATCCAGGGCCATTCGGAGCGTATCCAGATTGGAGCGAGGGGCCTCCATTTCCTACGCCATTCCCAATGCTGATCTCCCCATGTTAGGGTCCGCCATTATGGACCCCCATATGGATTCAGAAAAGATGCTGGCCTATGAAGTGGGGCACAGATCCTGGCTTGGAAACAAGGTTTCCATGGATTCCACGGTGTTTCTGCATGACTATGACAAGTTAAGGGGATCCTACAATGGAACACCCTATTTTGATATGGAAAAAGGGTCGATGATCATCCCCTTTTATGCCAGCAATTCCATCCAAGGCCGAATCTGGGGTTTTGAAGGAGCCATGGACTGGAAGCCCAAGAATATATTGATGTTCAAGATCGCCTATACCTTCAGGAAAACGAGCCTGAAGTACCGGGATGGATCCATTCCCGATACGGGGATTCAAGGCTCACCCCAATATGAACAAAACAAGGACCCCGAGCACACCCTGTCTCTCTCCGCAAGGTTCGATTTTACGGAAAAAGTTAAGCTGGACCTCTGGGGAAGATATGTTTCAGACCTTCCTTCTTTTGATATTGACGCTTACTGGGAAATGGATACCGTCCTTCGATGGCAGGTCAAGCCGGGACTGGAGCTCCGGCTTGTGGGCCAGAATCTGCTGAACAAACATCATCCCGAATATATATCGGAATACTTGAATACGCTTCCCACGGAAAGTGAACGAAAAGGCTACATGGCGGTTTCCTATAAATTCTAAGGCCAAAAGATGATCGTGTCCAAACCGGGAATGAAAAAAACAAGCAAGATTGTCCTGATCCTCCTAATCATTCTGGGAGTTTCAGGATTTAACCATTTGGTGAAAGCTGCTGAGAATTCAAGAGAATATGAGGTGAATTCCTACAAGGATATCATGGTTGAAAATATGATGACCATGGCCGAGATTATCGGAACCAACATCACATCCTCCCTGGTTTTTAATGATAAGATATCCGCCATGGAAACCCTAAAGTCCTTAAAGGCGGAACAATATATCCTCAACGGGGTCATTTTAAATAATAAGGGAGAAGCCTTTGTTTCCTATCATAAAAATTCTGATGGTCAAAATAAACCCATGGAGGAAATTTTCGATCCGGGTATTTTAAATGATCTCAAAGATCAGGATTTAGCACAACGATTCAATATCCATACTCTGGAACTCCATAGGAAAATCGTCCTGGACGGAGATCGCATCGGAGTCATTGTGATCAAGTCAAGTCTTGACGGACTCTATGCCAGACTCAAGAATCATATCGTTGCCACAGGGGCCATATTGGCCGTGGTATTCGTGGTCGCTTTTTTCATGTCTTCCCTATTTCAGAAAATCATCACCGAACCCATCATGAAATTATCCCGTACCATGGACAAGGTGACTTCAGAGGGAGTCTATTCCATTCGGGCCACCAGCCAAAAAGAGGATGAAATCGGTGAGCTGGTCAGTGGCTTTAACTCCATGCTGAGTAAAATAGAATCCCGGGACAAGCAGTTGGCTGAAAACCGTCTGGAACTGGAAGAAAGGGTGGATCAGAGAACCTTAGAATTAAAAAATGCCAACCGGAATCTTGAGGACATGGTGGAAAATCTTGCCAGAGCAAAAAACGTAGCCGAGGAGGCAAGCAGAACCAAAAGTGATTTTCTGGCAAATATGAGCCATGAGCTGAGGACACCTTTGAACCATATCATCGGGTTTACAGAGCTCGTCATGGAACACAGTTTCGGGGATCTCAATGAAATTCAGAGGGAATACCTGGGGGATGTGCTTCATAGCAGCAGACATCTTCTTTCCCTGATCAATGATATTCTGGACCTCGCCAAGGTTGAATCCGGCAAACTCGAACTTCATATTTCAAATATTCATTTACCGATGATGCTTGAGGGAAGCCTCAACATGGTCAGGGAAGCCTCACTTAAAAACAGCATTCAACTTCTTTTGGATATCGAAAACATTCCGACCAACGTCATGGCGGATGAACGGAAATTGAAGCAAATTATTTTCAATTTGCTTTCCAATGCAGTTAAATTTACCCCCAAAGGAGGAACGGTTACCCTTTCTGCGGGGATATTAAATGGAAAAAGTTCTCATGAAACAATGGTTTTAAATGAACAAACCCCTCAGGTCATGAAAATATCAGTGTCTGATACAGGCATAGGGATTGAGGAGGAGGACCTTGACCGTATTTTTAATGCTTTTGAACAAGTTGAAAACTCCCGAAGCCGAAAATACCAGGGCACGGGGCTTGGACTTTCACTCACCAAACGGCTGGTTGAGCTTCATGGTGGAAAGATTTGGGCTGAAAGCCGAGGGATGAATCTCGGCACGATCATAAGCTTTACCCTACCGACAGAAGAGATTTTTGCATCTTTTGAAGGATAAAAATATCAGAATGGATACTTAAAAGAGAGAAAAATAATGGATCTTGAAATAGCAAAAAAATATGCGGAGGGAACGGGTGCTCCCTTTGCCGATTCCCTGACAGGTTTGTTCAATCATGGATTTTTTCAGATGTATCTGGAAAACGAAGTCAATCGATCAAACCGGAGCGGAGACCCCTTCAGCGTTGCGCTTATTGATGTGGATTCATTTAATCAATTCAATAAGACCAACGGACCTTTGGAAGGGGACAAGCTCCTTCAGAAAACCGCAAGAATTATTCAAGAAAGTATTCGGAAAGTGGATCTGGCTGCACGCTACTCAGGAGATTCTTTTTCGGTTTTCATGAACAATGTCGATACCGCGAAAGCCTTGATTTCTGCTGAAAGAATCACTTCCGCCGTGGAGAAAGGTTGTGATTCCAGGACCACAGTAAGCATCGGTTTGGCCAGTTTCCCGGAAAGTGGCGGTACCCGGCATGAAATCCTTAAAAATGCTTCGGAAGCTTTAATTACTGCGAAATTAAAAGGGAAAAATTCCATTTATTGCTACCGGAAAAATGAGGGCGGTGAATCCTCGGAAGAGCAATCCACCTTATTGATTGTTGACGATGACCAGCGGAATTTAAAATTGCTGGAAGCGTTTCTCATGCCCATGAAATGCAATATCATCAAGGCCAATAGCGGCAGCGATGCTCTCAGTATTGTGAACCGGACCCCTGTGGATCTGCTGCTTCTGGATGTGATGATGCCTGAAATGGACGGCTATGAAGTTTGCCGTAGGATCAAAGGCAGTGAAGCCACTAGATTGATCCCCGTGGTTCTGATTACCGCTCTGGATGATATGGAGGCGAAAATCAAGGGGATTGAGGCCGGGGCGGATGATTTTCTCACCAAACCCCCCAATAAACTGGAGCTGATTGCAAGAACCAAGTCCCTGTTAAAATTGAAAAAACTAAACGATAATCTCACCAGCATCGAGTACGTGCTTTTTTCAATGGCCAATGCGGTTGAAGAAAAGGACATCTACACCCAGGGCCATGTAAAAAGGGTTTCAGGAATGGCGGTCACCATCGGAAGAAAAATGGGTTTGAGTGAAATGGATATGAGGTCCCTTAAGATCGGCGGTGCCCTTCACGATATCGGAAAAATCGGCGTTCCCAATGAAATATTAAATAAACCCGGGCCATTAACTGATGAGGAGTGGGAGATCATGAAGAAACACCCCTCTGCCGGTTACCAGATCTGCCTGCCCCTTAAAAAAAACCTGGGCCCGGCTCTGGATGTGATCCGGCAACACCATGAAAAACTGGATGGATCGGGCTATCCTGATGGTCTGATGGAAAAGGACATCTCCATAGTGGCGAGAATCATGGCGGTTGCAGATATTTTTGATGCCCTGGCAACGGACAGGCCCTATAGAAAAGCCATGCCTGTAGCCAAAGCCCTTGATATCCTCAAGCAGGAATCAAACGGCAACAAACTGGATAAAAGTGTGGTTGAACACCTGATTCAAATTGTTGGTTCAGACAATGTGGAATCAAATGAAAGTTTTTGAGACGGAGCGGAAAATGAACAAAAAAACCATTTTGGTTGTGGAAGATAATGAACTGAATATGAAGCTTCTTCGGGGCCTTCTGAAGATATCCAATTATACAATGCTCGAAGCCTTTAATGCGGAAACAGGCATTGAAACCGCAAGAAAATTTAAGCCCGATCTGATCTTAATGGATATTCAACTTCCGGGAATGGATGGTCTGGAAGCCACAAAGGTCATCAAGCAAAATGACGAACTGAAAAATATTCCCGTGATCGCCTTGACGTCCTATGCCATGCACGGAGACAAGGACAAAGCCTTTGAGGCAGGCTGCACGGATTATATTACCAAACCCATCAACACCAAGGGCTTGATAGAGACCCTTAATAAGTTCTTTGCAGCTTAGTTTCAACTTTTTTTGAAAGAAGGTTTTTAAAATGAATAAACTTAAAATCCTGGTGGTTGATGATGATCCGTTGAATGTTAAGCTGCTTGCAGCCATGCTTCCCTCGGATCGGTATGATAAAATTCTTGCCTATGGAGGTTTGGAAACCTTGGAAAAGGTGGAATCAGAGGCACCGGATCTTATTCTGCTGGATATCATGATGCCGGACCTGGACGGGTATGAAGTTGTGGAAATTTTAAAAAGCGATGACCGTTACAGGGATATTCCGATTGTTCTGGTTACGGCCCTTGACGGTATGGAAAATAAAATTAAGGCCATTGAATGCGGTGCGGATGAATTCATCAATAAACCCATCCATGTCAAGGAATTGCTGGCAAGGGTTGAATCCCTGCTTAAGTTAAAAACATACCAGAATCAACTTCGAGCATCCATGTTGATTGAAGCTGCCGGAGAATCTGTTTTACAGGGACAGGGTCCCCCAGTGAATTTCCCCCTTAATCTGCCCTCCATTCTCATCGTCGAAGATGATGAAAAGGATGCGAAATTAATCCGTTCCATGCTAAATGGTGAACCCTACCAGTTCAAAACTGTGAAAACAGGCGAAGAAGCCATAGAGTTCACCTATCTTGGGAAAATTGACGTGATACTGTTGGACATTCTTTTACCGGGTTTGGATGGTTTTCAGGTTTGCAGGTTTCTGAAAGAAAAGGATTCCACAAAGAATATTCAGGTGGTGGCCATGACCAATCTCATGGACCTGGAAAGCAAGATTAGAGGAATCAATTTTGGCGTGGATGAATACTTGGTGAAGCCCATCAATCGGTATGAACTGAAAATGCGGATCAAAGCCATGATTAAAAAGAAGGCTTACTTGGACAGCTTGAAAATGGCAAAATATCAGGGGGCTTCAGGTCTTGTGGAAGATCCTGAGACAGGACTGTACTCCCGGGAATACTTTCACCATTTTTTTAACCTGGAAACCCGTCGATGCAACCGGCAGAATACATCCATGTGTTTTCTGCTGTTTGAAATTCCATGGCAAAAACTGAGCCAAACTTCCGACCCGTCTGTTTCGAAAACCGCTACAAAAATGATCGGGGAAGTTATTAAAAAAAATATTCGGGATGTAGATTTTGCAGCCTATTTTCATCCCGGGAAATTCGCTGTTTTATTGATCAATTCGGATTTGTATGGAGCCAATAAGGCCGGGGAACGCATCCAAAGAGGCATTGAAAGCTTTTCCGGAACATGGGAAACTATTGCGGGCCCTTTGAAAGTGGATTTCAATGCGGCTGTCTATCCGGGTGAGCCTGACAAGGTAACGGCACTATCCCTCAAACTTTGTGATTAGAATATGAAACCCCCAAAAATAATAGCTGATTTCAAGAAGGCCGGTACCCGATGAGCACCGATCATAAAAATTCTCACAGCGCGATGAGTATGGAAGAAACTTTATCGGCTCTGTATCAATGCCAGGAAAAATACAATGCTGTGATGGCCGGTATGTTCGAAGGTTACTTTGAAACCGATCTCCAGGGAAACATCATTTTTCTCAATGACGCCTATTGCAAACTTATGAACAAAAGCCCCGAATCCCTATTAAACAAAAATTTCAGGGAGGTGGTGATCCCCAACAGTGTTCATAAATTATCCGATGCTTTCGGTGATATCTATAAATCCATGGATTCCCCAAGGGTCTGGGAACACAGTTTTTACTACGAAGACGGGCAGTTGAGGGTTTATGAGCTTTCCGTTTCCCTGATAAAGGACAGCTCTCAAACCCCCCGGGGATTCAGAGGCTTTCTTCGAGATCTGACACCCAGAGAATCTGCAAATCTGCCGGTTCGGGAAAGTGAAGAACGGCTGAAAACCATATTGAATAAAATCAACGCGGGAATACTCATCATCGATCCGGTCGCTCACCGTATTGTTTGGGTCAACCCTGCAGCCCTGAGAATGATAGGCTGTGAGAAGGATGAAGTGATCGGAGGGGTTTGTCATCGTTTTGTCTGCCCGGCCCAAATCGGGGAATGTCCCATCACCGATCTGGGCAAAAAAGTCGAAAATGCGGAAAGAATCCTTATTGATAAACATGGCCATGAAATCAATATCATAAAAAGCGTTTTGGAAATTGATTTTAACGGTCGACCCCATCTGTTGGAAAGCTTTATTGATATTTCAGAATTAAAAAAAATGCTCAAAGAGCTGGAATTATCCAAGAACGCTGCGGAAAACGCCAATCGTACAAAAAGTGAATTTTTGGCCAATATGAGCCATGAACTTCGAACGCCCCTGAATCATATTATGGGATTCAGCGAGCTGGTCTTGGATAGCAGTTTTGGACCCTTAAACGATATTCAGAAGGAATATATCACCGATATCCATTCCAGCAGCAAGCATCTGCTTTCTCTTATCAATGACATCCTTGATTTATCCAAGGTGGAAGCTGGAAAAATGGAGCTGGATGCCTCCACCATTGCCATCAAACGGCTGCTGAAAAACAGCCTTCTGATGGTAAAGGAACAATCCATGAAGAATGGCATTCAAGTCCACCTGAATATGGATGGAATTCCCGAGACCTTGGTGGCTGATGAACGAAAATTAAAACAGATCCTATACAATCTTTTATCCAACAGCATAAAATTCACATCCCGTGGCGGGCGAATCGATATTTATGCCTGCACAAAAAACATGGATTCAGGGAAGTTATCAAAGAAAAGCTTTCTCCAGGTGTCGGTTGCGGACACGGGGGTGGGCATAAAAAACGAAAATCTTGGTCGTATTTTTGAATATTTTGAACAGATTGAAAATTCCAGCACCAAAAGACATCAGGGCACCGGTATAGGCCTTGCCTTGACAAGACGTTTGGTTGAACTCCATGGGGGGTTGATATGGGCCGAAAGCCAAGGGGAAACCAAGGGCACCACGTTTTATTTTACTCTTCCCCTATGAGTGATTAAAGAAAGGATTGCTGTTTCATAATGGAAAAAAACGCCCCCAAAACATTTCCTTTGCCCTAACCCTGAAATTTTATAATTTCATGGGCGGGAAATTAAGATTGAAAACCGCCATTTTCCGGTCGGACATTCCAAGGAAAGAAAAGATTAAAAGGCTGATTTTTGCCTATTCCGCATTTGGTGTCATATTGACCATGCTGTTTTTTACCACAGCCTATCTGGTGGATAGAAATTGGGGGATGGCTTCTTTCGTCATTTTCTGTGCAAGTTTTTATTTTTATATTCTATTTTTTGGATTCCGGAAATTCAGGAATACCGAAAATCTGATCCTGATCAATTCAACGCTTATGGGAATACTTTTGCTGTGTGTGCTTATAAAAAGCGCGCCCGATGGATACGTGGCTTTGTGGCTTTATATATTCCCAATTTTTCTTTATCTCATACAGAATATGAAACATGCGATGACCCTGAATTTTATTTTCCTGCTGGGAATTTTGGCCATCGTCTCGGCCCAGGATTTCATACCATGGGGAATCCGGTTCGAGAATGGATTCAGATTTCGATTTCCCATCACCATTGCCATGGTGATGATGGTTGCTTTTATGATCGAGCTGATCCGCAGCAGATACGAACAACGGATGACCCGGCAGCAGAAAAAACTCGAAAAGGAAAAAGAAAAACTTGCCATGGCCAAAAATGTCGTGGAACAGACAAGCCGAGCGAAAAGTGATTTTCTTGCCAATATGAGCCACGAACTCCGAACCCCCCTGAATCACATCATTGGTTTTACTGAACTTGTGGCGGAAAAAGGCGTGGGTGAACTCAACAATATTCAGGAAGAATACCTGAAAGATGCCCTTCAAAGTGCAAAAAATCTTTTCAATTTGATCAATGATACCCTGGATTTGGCCAAAGCAGATTCAGGACGGATGGATTTTCAGGCATCCATGGCGGATATTCGAAACCTGGTGGAAAGCTGTGTTGAAACGATTTCGGAGGATGCGGACAAAAAAAAGATCCGACTCACCTCCGAATTTTCTAATATTCCCGAGTTGATTCCGGTTGACATGTTTAAAATCAAGAAAGTTTTAAACAACATTCTGTCCAATGCCATCAAATATACTCCCGATGGAGGAGAGGTCCAAATTTCCACTGGAATCGCCAAAAATGAAAAGCTACTTGAACTGGGATTACAGGCCTCTCCTAAAGACACTTTTATTGAGATATCCGTCAAAGATAACGGGGTGGGAATCCGGGAAGAAGACCTGGAACGGATATTAAATCCTTTTGAGCAGGTGGAGGCAGGCATTAGCAGGCGATATTCCGGTACGGGCGTGGGTCTGGCCCTCGCCCGTCGTTTGGTGGCTCTTCATCACGGAATCATATGGGCAAAAAGCGAGGGTCTGGGCAAAGGTGCTGATTTTCATGTGGTTTTACCCGTAGGTTCTGCATAACACCGGCAAAGGATTGAAATCAATCCGTCAATCCCGGTCTTCCTTGTCCGAAAGGGCGAGAAGATTTTTCAGAGCGAATTCAAGCCCCGGATCTATGGAAAGGGCTTTTCGGTAATACTCCACCGCTAAGGCCACATTCCCCATATCCCTGTAATTGGATGCGATGTTAGCGTAATCAATGGCTGAGCCAGGATTGAGCCGGATCACCTTTTGAAAGCTTTCGATGGCCGCCTCATGTTCCTTTAATTTAAAGTGGCAGAACCCGATTAGGTTGTAGACATCGGGGCGTTCATCATCATATTCACAGGCTTTTTTCAACACATTCAAGGCTTGCCTGTATTTTCCCATATCCCGGTAACAAGTCCCCATATAAGCATAAATACTAGGAATATCCTCTGCCGTAGGACTCTGTTCCAGGGCATTTGAAAAACAGTCCAGGGCGGAAGACGGGTCATCCAGGGAGACCCTGCAAATCCCCATGTAAAATTTAACGTAATATTTCCCTGGGATGGCCCGGTCAAAAGCATCCAGTAAAGAAAGGGCTGTGGAGGCCGGCATTTGCTCGGTCATGATTTTTGCCGTAAACAGTCCCATGCTTGAACCCATGGATCGTTCCCTGAAATGAGCCCCGGGAATCAAGGTGTAAAAGGCCGGAACCCCCAACAAAGGGTGCGTGGTTTCCAACGCGATCACATCCATGTTTTTCCGGGCCAGCATGGAGATGCAGTTTTCCACTTCTGTTTTAATGTTGTTGCTGGAAATATCCGGAAGATCCTGAAGCCGGATGATTTTTCCGGGGTTTGTGACATAATCCGCCTCGACCATGTTTCTGAACTTGGGAAGGCCGCTGGCCACATAATTGGCCCCGGTGTTAAAATCACCGGCAAGCTGGGCTACTTCGGTTAAGGCCCTGCTCAATGCTTTTTCAGGACCGGGGGTGGTACCTGCCGTCCACACGATTTCACTTTTTTCAGGAAACGTGGACGGGTCATGGGCCAGAATACCCACGGTGGGAATCCCCGTGTCCAGACTGAAATCGGAAATATACAGATTGATTCCCGCCTGGTTGTATTTTGCCAGCATGTCTTTAACCATGGGATCCGTGGCGGATTCCGGACTGATGAGGGGTGTTTTCAGCCGATTTCTGCTGATCAGGGCGCAAACATGGCGTTCCACCACTTCACAAATACCCTGGCACAAAGCCTCCTCAACGCAGTTTCCGGCGGAGGTCCCATTGAATTCATTGATGGTGTAAAACCAGTCAAAGGGAATGAGCATGGATTGTTCCCGGGTTAGATTGTATGCCCGGGTCCAGTTGAGATGGAGCTTTTCAAAAAATGGCCTGACCTTCTCACCATCTCCGGATTCATCGTGAACCGATTTTGAAATCAGGTCATAGGGCATGGCATTTTTATGAACTTTTTCATAGGGGGCGGTTTGAAAATGATCCGGATTATTCCTGAAACTGAAAAAGCTGAATCGCTCGGCAAGCTCTATGGTGGCGCTGGCCTCGGCCTGCTCCGGGGTTGCGCCTTTCCCCATCTGCTTTTTTGTGCCGGTAAGGGCTGCGGCGTCTTTTCCGCATACACTGAAAAATACAGGGATTCCAAGTCTTTGGTTGTCGATACGCTGGGTGTAAGCAAGGATATCCAGATTCACCTGCTTGATTTTATCTCTGAATTTCAACAGAGTCTCCGCAGGGGAAATGATTTTATCCTGGTCTAAAGTAAAACCCTTGTAAACATCGGTGAGCGTTATTTTATCAGTCATTTTTTTATTCACTTTTAAGTAAGTTTTATTTGTGGTTCATGTAGAAAGCTGCTAATACATTGCTCCAAATTTTAAAACAAGGTCTTTTTGTTTTGACCTTTAGTAACTTCTTTAGTTATAAGAATCGTTTCAAAGGGGATGTAGCTCAGCTGGGAGAGCGCGGCGTTCGCAATGCCGAGGCCAGGGGTTCGAGCCCCCTCATCTCCACCATTCGTAATAAAAGCTTGCTGACGGAAAGAGTTCAGCAGGCTTTTTTTATGGTTGCTTTTTAAGCATAAGTTATTCAAGAGGTTAAGATAATTCCCTCTTGAACAACATTAAAAACATAAAATATTTCTTGAAATTAATTTTTTTATAAAATATAGGTCGGAACACACTGAAACAATCAATACATCTTTAAATCAGGTTAATTAAAAGCATAAACAAGTCATATATTACTTGCTGATAATATATAATAAATCCAATCTTTAATTGATTTGCCCTTGCCAACCTAAATCATGCTTTTCCCGATATTTGACAGCAAGTGTTGTTTTGTGCTAAAGCCGTTTGGAATTTCAGCTTTCAGCCGAAATGACGATTAAAGAAAACAGGGCTTCGACCTTAATACATTTCCTGCATTGCAAATGGCAATCCAACAGAAGTTTTTTTTCTTTGCAGAAGCGATAAGAAAGGCACTGTTATGGAAAATACCAATAAATACAAATTTATGATCATCCATCCTGCGGGAGGCTCCCATCGGCAGTTTCATTTTTCAAAATGGGTCGGCCGTGTATGTGTCCTTGCGGGACTATTACTTCTTGTTGTAACGGGAATTCTGGTTGAGGATTACCTTTGTCTTAGAAATAAATCCGCCAAATACCGCGAGCTCAAAAAACAAATTGCAAAACAGAATGATGAAATTCTTCAGAAACAAAAACAGATTGAATTGTTTACGGGTAAAATAGATGTTTTAAAATCCAATATCGTCGGGTTGAAAAAACTTGAAAATGAAATCAAAACCTTGGCGAACCTGAAAAAAGGCCAAAAGAAAAGGAATAACAAAGCAAAATACGGGGGTTCCGAAACCCTGTTCGGCATGGGAGGGTCCTACGATCAAGATGTGGAAAGCCTGGATTCTTTGAAAGTGAGCCCCGACGGTCTGGCCCGGGAAATCAACAACCAGGTGGAAGACCTCTATCTTGCCTCCATCAACCAGAAACAATCCCTTGAAGAGCTATTGGATTCCCTGAAAGACCGGGAGAATCTTCTTGCTTGCAGGCCCACGATAAAACCCTGTCGAGGCTACATTTCATCCACCTTCGGATACAGAGAGAGTCCTTTTAAGAATTCCAGGGAATTCCACAAAGGCATTGATATATCCGAAAATAAGGGTACCAAAATATCCGCAACCGGAGACGGGGTGGTCACTTTCACCGGAAGGGACGGGTTGTTCGGCAACATGGTGATCGTGGATCATGGCTATGGCCTGGTTACAAAATATGCCCACATGAACAAAATTTTGGTGAATAAAGGTTCATTCGTAAAAAAAGGAAAAATTATCGGCCATATGGGAAATACCGGTCGCACCACGGGATCCCATCTTCACTATGAGGTTCTTCTTAATGGTATTCATGTTAATCCTCTGAATTACATAAACAATTAAACTTTATCATAAATTGTCAGACTTCCTTGCAAGGCTCCCTCGGGTTTTTATTGGAAACCCCCGCTATTTCATTTTCTCCCAACAGCAAACTCTAACTGGACAAACCCCGGAACAATATATTAATATTGCGCCAGCCTTAAGGTCTTCCAAAGGAGATGAACCTTAAGGAGGATCTTCACTTTCCCAATTCCTGCTGAGTATTGAAAGGGTGTGTAAAACAAATGATTACCAATTTTCTGACGAAAATTTTCGGAAGCCAGAACGAGCGGGATCTTAAAAAGATTCAGCCCCTGGTTGTTTCCATCAATGAACTTGAACCCGAAATAAAAGCATTAACGGATGAAGATATTAGAGCCAGGACATTTTTATTCAAACAGCGAATTGAAAACGGAGAACCCCTGGATGAGTTGATTCCCGAGACCTTTGCCGTGGTGCGGGAAGCTTCCCGGCGGGCTCTGAACATGCGCCATTTTGACGTTCAGCTCATTGGCGGCATTGTTCTGCACCAGGGCCGGATTGCTGAAATGAAAACCGGTGAAGGCAAAACCCTGGTGGCGACCCTGCCGGCTTATCTCAATGCCCTTTCAGGAAAAGGTGTGCATATCGTTACGGTCAACGACTATCTGGCCAAGCGTGACACCCAGTGGATGGGTCGTCTTTTTAATTTCCTGGGAATGTCCGTTGGGTCCATCGTCCATGGATTGACCGATCCCCAGCGCAAAGAGGCCTATGCATGCGACATTGCCTATGGCACCAACAACGAATTCGGATTTGACTATCTTCGGGACAATATGAAGTTTGATCCGGAGACCATTGTTCAAGGGGATCTGAATTTCGCCATCGTGGATGAAGTGGATAGCATCCTCATTGATGAGGCTCGAACCCCTTTGATTATTTCCGGCCCTGCGGAGAAATCTACCCATCTTTATTACCAGGTGAACACCATCATCCCCAGACTTGCCAGAGAGAAGGAATATACTATCGATGAAAAAGCCCGCAGCTCCATCCTGACGGAAGAGGGGGTGGCCCGGTGCGAACAACTCCTGGAAACGGAAAACCTCTATGATCCCAAAAATATCGAAATTCTCCATCACGTGAATCAGGCCCTGAAAGCCCATACCTTGTTCAAAAGGGATGTGGATTATATCGTGGATAACGGGGAAGTGATTATTGTCGATGAATTTACCGGCAGACTCATGCCTGGAAGAAGATACAGTGACGGTCTTCACCAGGCTCTGGAGGCCAAGGAAAATGTAAAAATCGAGAATGAAAACCAGACCCTGGCCACCATCACTTTCCAGAACTATTTCAGAATGTACAACAAACTTTCCGGAATGACCGGCACGGCGGACACCGAAGCCACGGAATTCAAGAAAATATACAACCTGGATGTCATGGTCGTTCCAACCAACATGCAAATGATCCGGAATGATTTTCCGGATGTCATCTATAAATCCAAACGGGAAAAGTACGAGGCGGCCCTGGATGAAATTGAAGAACTCCATAAAAAGGGGCAGCCTGTTCTGGTGGGCACCATTTCCATTGATGTGTCCGAGCAATTGAGTGAAAAGCTTAAAAAAAGAGGGGTCCCCCATTCGGTTTTAAATGCAAAAAATCACCAGAAGGAAGCGGAAATCGTTTCCATGGCAGGCCAGAAAGGATCTGTCACCATTTCCACCAATATGGCAGGAAGGGGAACGGACATTGTTCTTGGTGAGGGGGTTACGGAGCTTGGCGGACTTCACATTCTGGGCACCGAAAGGCATGAAAGCCGAAGAATCGACAATCAGTTAAGAGGGAGGTCCGGGCGTCAGGGAGATCCGGGATCATCCTGTTTTTATCTGGCCCTTGAGGATGATCTTCTTCGAATCTTCGGAGGGGAAAGGATCACCGGCATTATGGAAAAACTGGGCATGGAAGAAGGGGAGCAGATCCAGCACAATCTCATCAGCCGTGCCATTGAGAATGCCCAATCCAAGGTGGAAGGACACAATTTTGATATCCGTAAACATTTGATTGAATACGACGATGTCATGAACCAGCAGAGGGAGGTCATTTACCGTCAGAGAAGGGACGCTCTGAGTGGAAAGGATCTGAAAGAGACCATCGAAGAGATCATGTTCGAACTTGCCGAATCCATAACCGATCAGAATGTGGACGAAAAGGGCAGGGTAGAGAATTGTGATTGGGAGAGTCTGAAACAGGCTGTGCTCAAGCAGTTTAATTTCCCTTTTAAAAAACCCGAAGAGGATCTGCGGGAATCCATGACCCCTGAGAATCTGACGGACGATATATTCAACCAGGCGAGAAATCTTTACGCTGAGAAGGAAAACAAATTCGGGATCGGTAACTTAAGGAGTCTCGAACGGTTTATCATGCTTCAAACCATTGATAATCTTTGGAAGGATCATCTCCTGAGCATGGACCATTTAAAGGAAGGCATTGGATTAAGGGGATATGCCCAACAGAATCCCCTACTGATTTATAAGAAGGAGGGATTTAATCTTTTCGAGGATTTAATCCAAAGGATCAAAGAGGAAACCCTGAATATTCTGTTCAGGGTCCAGATCGCCGAACCCGGTGAAATGGAATCCATCCAGAGAAAACAGGAACAGAATCTAACCTATTCAGGAAGTTCAAGCTCTGAAGAAATCAAAAAAGAACCTTTGAAAAGGGATCATGACAAGGTGGGCCGAAATGATCCCTGTCCTTGCGGTAGCGGGAAAAAACACAAAAAATGCTGCGGTAAAGACTGATGGGGTCGTAAAAAACTCGAAGTCCGGACTTCGCCGGAACGACGCAAAATAGGTATTTTCGACTTTTTACGAGTTTATCAAAGACTCAAAACAGCGGCTTGCAAAATAACCGGGGGTGGTTTCTTTACAAAACCATTGCCTGTGGTTATTTTGTTGACCGGATATAAAGTCAGGACCGTTCGGCTTTATTAACAAGAAGAGGGAACCATGGCCCAGACCCAACGAGATCTTGAGGAAGATGTGGCGTCCGAAGAGAAAACCGAAGAGCCGCCCATGTTTCGGGTTTATCTTCTTAATGATGATTATACCACCATGGATTTCGTGATCTTTGTTCTTCGTCACATATTTAATAAAAACGATGAAGAGGCTGTAAATATCATGCTCCATGTTCACCGGAACGGCATTGGCCTGTGCGGGGTTTACAGTTCCGAAATTGCAGAAACCAAAGTAAAGGAAGTGACCGGCCTTGCAAGAGAAAATGGATTTCCCCTGCAATGCAAAATTGAAAAGGAAGAGTGACCATGATCAGTAAAGAACTGAGCGCAACCCTTGGATATGCGGTGAAAGAGGCCAAAAAGCGCCGTCATGAATATGTTTGCATAGAACACATTCTTTTTGCCATATTGAAAGATCCGTCCGGTGTTGACATCATTGAAAACTGTGGCGGCAGCTCGGCCAATCTCAATAAATCCCTTGAGGAATTCATGAAAGAGCGCATTGAAAGCATTCCCGAGGACAATGAATATGTACTTCAACAAACCGTGGCGTTTCAGCGGGTGATTCAGAGGGCAGTGAACCATGTCCGATCTTCGGAAAAACCCGAAGTGACCATCGGGGATATTCTTGCATCCATTTTCGAGGAAAAAGACTCCCATGCCGCCTATTTTCTGAGAACGGAAGGTTTGGCCCGTTTGGACATTCTGAATTACATCTCCCACCATATCTCAAGAATGGCTCCAAAAGCCGACCAGGGCGGGGCTGCCAAAATAGGGACGGAAACCAAAAAGAACAAGTCCGATCCCCTGGAAATGTACACCGTGGATCTTGTGGACATGGCCTCCCGGGGTCTTCTGGATCCTTTGATCGGAAGGCGCCATGAAATGGAGAGAATCATGCAGGTTCTCTGCCGCAGAAGAAAAAACAATCCCGTATTCGTGGGGGACCCGGGGGTTGGAAAAACCGCCTTGGCTGAGGGCTTGGCCCAGAGGATTCAGTCAGGGGATGTGCCTGATATTCTGAAAAACATCAAAATATTTTCTTTGGACCTCGGAGGTCTTCTGGCTGGAACCAAGTTCAGGGGGGATTTTGAACAGCGGCTGAAAGATGTGATCACGGCCTTGAAAAGCAGAAAAAATTCCATCCTTTTCATTGATGAAATCCACACCATCGTGGGGGCCGGGGCCACCAGCAGCGGGTCCATGGATGCTTCCAACATTCTCAAGCCGGTGCTCACCAGCGGAGAGTTACGATGCATCGGATCCACCACCTACGAGGAATTTAAAAACCATTTTGAAAAAGACAGGGCTTTTTCAAGACGCTTTGAAAAAATTGAAGTCCATGAGCCGCCTTTAAAGGAAAGCATCGATATTTTAAAAGGACTGAGATCCAGATATGAAGAGCATCACGGGATTGAATACACAGATCAAGCCTTGAAAGCCGCCGTGGAATTGTCTGTAAAATTCATCAATGACCGTTACCTGCCGGACAAAGCCATTGATGTGATTGATGAAGCCGGGGCCTTTGTGGTGCTTTCCGGAGAAAAGAAAAGAAAAAAAATACACACCTCTGACATTGAAAAGATTGTGGCGAAAATGGCCAGAATTCCCGAGGTGAGTGTGTCCACGTCAGACCGGGCAAAACTGGAGACTCTTGCAAAAAGGCTGAAACAGGTTGTGTTCGGACAGGACCCGGCCATATCCGCTCTGGCAACCGCCATCAAGCGTTCCAGGGCAGGGTTGACGGCTCCCGGAAAGCCCATTGGGTCATTTCTCTTTACCGGTCCCACAGGGGTGGGAAAAACCGAAGTGGCCAAACAGGTGGCGGAGATTCTCGGGGTTCAGTTCATCCGTTACGACATGAGTGAATACATGGAAAAGCACGCCGTGGCCAGGCTCATCGGTGCACCTCCCGGGTACATCGGGTTTGAACAAGGCGGGCTTCTCACCGACGATATTCGAAAACACCCTTACTGTGTGCTGCTTCTGGACGAGATTGAAAAGGCTCATCCCGACCTGTTTAACATCCTGCTTCAGGTTTTGGATCATGCCACGTTAACCGACAACAACGGTAAAAAGGCGGATTTTCGAAATGTGATCATCATGATGACCTCCAATGCCGGAGCCAGGGAGATGAGCAACAAGGCCATCGGTTTCGGAGACGTACTGAACCAAGTGGAGAGCCGGGGCAAAAAGGCCATTGAAAACACATTCAATCCGGAATTCCGGAATCGTCTGGACGGCATTATCTATTTCAATGCCCTTACCCTTGGCATCATGAAAAAAATTGTGGATAAGTTTATGGTCGAATTGAACGGCCAATTGGCGAAAAATAAGTTAACCCTGGTGCTTTCGGAAAATGCACGAACCTGGTTGGCCAAAAAAGGGCATGACCCTGCTTATGGAGCAAGGCCCCTTTCCAGGGTGATTCAAACCGACATTAAAGATGTTCTTTCGGATAAAATTCTTTTCGGAAAACTTGAAAAAGGCGGCCATGTGGCGGTATCGGTGAAAGACGACAAATTGTCGTTCCAGTTTAAGACCAAAGCTGCTGGCTCAAAAGGTAAAAAATAGCCGGGAATGCCTGTTTTTTATCTTTCCGACCAGATTGTGTTTCCTCCGCCGCATTTTGCCGAAAAAAGCGGGCTTCTTGCGGTGGGGGGAGATTTAAGCCAAAAACGCCTCCTGGCAGCTTACCGGAAAGGAATTTTTCCCTGGTATTCAAAGGGGGATCCCATCCTCTGGTGGTCTCCGAACCCACGACTGGTTTTATATCCCGAAACCCTTAAAATTTCAAAAAGCCTGAAAAAAGTCATTCATAAAAAACAGTTCCACATCACCTTTGATCAAGCCTTTCATCAGGTGATTCAAAACTGTGCCGAGGTTCGAACGGAAAACAGGCGGGAAACCTGGCTGGTTCCGGAGATGATCAGCGCCTATTTGTCCCTTCACAAATCCGGTTATGCCCATTCCGTGGAAGCCTGGCAGGATGGCGAACTTGCGGGAGGGCTTTATGGTTTGGCCCTGGGAAAATGCTTTTTCGGGGAATCCATGTTCAGCAAGCAATCCAACGCCTCCAAAGTCGCCTTTTTCCATCTGGTGAACCATTTAAAGGCTTTGGATTTCCAGATCATCGACTGCCAGGTCACTACCCGGCATCTTTTAAGTTTTGGCGCAATAGAAATCCAACGGGCGGAATTTCTCAAGGAGTTGGGGAAATTTTTAAAAGCCCCAACCATAAAGGGACCGTGGAAAATGGCGGATTAAATGATCTTTCTTCATCCTGCTCCCTTTGCCTGTTGTTTTTGTCAATAACAGGTTTTGCGCAAGGGTTGCCTCATGTTTTCAGATCCGTCACCGGGATGTTTTGTCTTCAAACTTTTTGCCTTGTCCCCGGTTCCGATATAATGCATCCCCTTGGACACCACCAATTCCATGATTTCAACCAGCTGACTCAGTTTGACGGGTTTTCGCAGGCAGGCCAGGGCGCCGGAGGCAAAGGCTTGCTGTTGCGCCATGGGGTTGAAATCGCCGGTTAGAACCATCACCGGCGGTCCGGAAAGGCGGCACACCCTTCGGGTGAAGGCCAAGCCATCCATGCCCGGCCGGTGAATATTGGTGAGAATTACGTCAAAGGGTTTCCGGTGCAGCTCCTTAAAAGCTGTTTCAGAGTCCTGAGCCTTGCAGGTCCTTGAATTGTGGCAATGGGCGAAAAATGTTGCCAATAGATCCAATATCTGAGGGTCATCATCAACGATAAGAATGCGCTTGGGTGTCATAAAAGCCTCCTTGAATGGGTTGATATCCGTTTTGTTTGAGGCTTCATTATACACACGTACCTGGGACATCTGATGTCCTAGGTGCGAAATTATTTTTTATACAACCCGATCATTTTTTCAATTTCCTCTTCCACATCCCAACGAAGGGCAGGGGGATCAAGCACTTCAACGTCCGCCCCGAATTGAAGAATTTTCATCTTGATTTCTCGGAAATCCGATACGGGAAGAGACAATTCAAGTCCCCCGTCCGGTGTGGGGCTCATTTTCTGGTCAGGATGCCAGATCTGTTCTTTGATCCATCCGGCCCGAAAAGAAGAGAATCGCAAGGTAACAGTTAGGGAGGTTTGATTCTGGAAGATACCGAAAGCGCTGTCGATCAGGTGTTTCCAAAGGGTTGGAGGCCTTGGACCAAAGGACTCTTCCTTGATTAGAACATTGTTCATTCGAGAGAGGTAAAATTTCCGCCAGTCTTTCCTCGATGCGCACCATGCAAGCAAAACCCAGCTTCCCATATAATGCTGAAGATGATGGGGCTCCACTTTTCTTGGAATGCCTGCCTTTGCACCGGGCGGAGTGTAATCAAAGGCCAGACAGAGACGCTTCAACAGAGCGTTCATGCACAGTTTGAAGGTTTCCGGCGGAGCGGGAGAATAACCTGTCCAAGAGGAGGAGAACATCTCATCCAGAGTATCTTCGGAAAGATCCGGAACTGTGGATTCACTCATGAGCTTTTTCCCCAGCCTCTGAATGGACCGACTGATAAGCCCACCAGCGCTTTGAGAAAGAAGGTTTCTTGCAATAATCAAAGCGAGCATCTCTTCCTGGTCTGCCTGAAGCGGAGGAAGGGAAAAAGTTAAATCTGAATAATAATATCCCCTCTTTAACGAATCGTATTCCAAGGGTGCGCCCATGCGATCTCGAATGAAATTAATGTTGCGCTGGGCTGTTTTTAATACAATCTCAAAATTTGTGGACAGGCTGGAAGCATTGGGATATTTCCGGTTTCTTACCTGACGGTCAAACCATACGATTCGCTCGTAGATGGGATAATTTGCCAATGCTCTTGCTTTATTTTTGATGGATGTGATTGATGGCCGAGGCCACGTAACCGGCTCCGAATCCGTTATCGATATTCACCACGGACACATTGGAGCTACAGCTGTTGAGCATGGAAAACAGGGCCGTTAATCCCCCCAGGCTGACCCCGTAACCCACGCTGGTGGGAACCGCAATCACCGGTGATTTCACAAGCCCGGCCACAACACTGGGAAGGGCACCTTCCATGCCCGCAACCACAATTAAAACCGAAGCGGCTTCCAGAAGGGATTTGTGTTGAAACAACCGGTGGATTCCGGCCACCCCAACGTCAAACAAGGTCTCCACAGAATTTCCCATGGCGTTTGCCGTGAGAAAAGCCTCTTTGGCCACGGGAATGTCCGAGGTGCCTGCGGAGATGATCAGAATTTTCCCGGAACCTGTTTTGGGCAAGGGCTTGTTTTCAAGGATGAGCATTCTGGCGTCTTCATGAAAGGAAGCTTTGGGAAAACGGGCCAGGACATTTTCCGCTTTTTCCCGTTCGATTCTGGTGACCAGAATAATGTCTTCCTGAATTTCCATCCTTTCCATGATGCCGCAGATCTGGTCATGGGTTTTGCCTTCCCCGAAGATGACTTCGGGAAATCCCTTGCGAAGGGATCGATGATGGTCTATATGGGCGTAGTCAATATCTTCAACAGCCAAGTGGAGCAGGCTCTTCCGGGCATCTTCCGGAATGATGTGGCCTGAAGCAACATCGTTCAACAGCTTAAGCAATGTGTTCTGATTCATGGCGGTTTCCATTCTATGTCTGGGATGATAATCAGCATAAAAGAAAAACCAGCCAGGGTCAATTGAAAATCCCGCAAGAAGGAAGGAAGAAGAGCGTATGAAGATTTTCGCGATTATTCCATCGCGCTATGAATCCTCCAGGTTTGAAGGCAAGCCCCTGGCGCGAATTTTGGGCAAACCCATGATCCAATGGGTGTATGAAAGAACGCAAAAAGCGGATATCGAACTGGCGGATGTTTTTGTGGCCACGGATGACCGGAGAATTATGGATGTGGTGAAGGGATTTGGCGGAAAAGCGGTCATGACCTCACCGGCTCACCGGTCGGGAACCGATCGTATTGCCGAGGCAGCGCAAATCACGGGGATCGGAATGGATGATCTGGTGCTGAATGTCCAGGGGGACCAGCCAGCCTTTCATTCACAATGCCTTAAAGAGCTTGTGGAACCGTTCGACGCCCAGCCGGGGATTGTCATGTCCACCCTGGTTTTTCCCATTGTGAATCCGGAGGAAAAAACCGACCCCAAGCATGTTAAAACCGTGATGGATGCCGACGGATTCGCCCTGTATTTTTCAAGGGCCACCATTCCCCATGACCGGGACAAGGCAGGGGGCATTGATCTGTATAAACACCTGGGTTTTTATGCCTACAAAAGAAGGTTCCTTGAATTGTTCCGAAGTCTTCCGGAAGGAAATCTTGAAAGAATCGAAAAGCTGGAGCAGCTTCGGGCCCTGGAATACGGCTACCGAATCAAGGTGGTGGTTTCTGCCTTTGATTCCCCAGAAGTGGATGTTCCCGAAGATATCACACGGATTGAATCCTGGCTGGGAACTCAGAGCCAAGAATGAATTCAGGGGTGCATTCAAAGGATACCGAGGCGGCCAGGAGAAGGCGACGCAGGTGTACGGGGGATGTACATCGAGGAGGCTTGGACGCAGCCA
>VMSV01000087.1 GCA_013791935.1 Desulfobacteraceae bacterium
AAAAATTCTTTTTTGAAGAAAATAAAGCAGAATAAAATTACATCTTCAAACCGGGAATAAAATTACATTTTAAAGTCGGGCGTGACAGTATAGGTTTCAGGTAATGCCTTTTCATATTCAGAAATACGCGCGTAACCGAAGGTATAATCAATCCCATTCTTAAAACGACCAATTGAATTAATTACTTCATTTGCATTTATAATCATGTGGTTTGATAATAGCCAAATATATTTTCCACGAGCATTCAGTAGTGCCTACCTAATGTTACCTTCAATTCCTAAATTCATGATATTCCTTTTAATACATAAACCATAATCATCCTTCTTCCGACAAAGCCGCTCCCAAGTTCCGTCATCGGAATTATTGTCAGTCACCAGTAACTCAATATCACTATTATTTTTCAAAGGCTCGATTGACTGAAGAGTCTTTTTTAATAATTCGAGCCGATTAAAAGTTGGTATGGATATAGTTAATTTCAGAGTATTTGCCATAGCTATAGCTGTGATAAAATTGAAATAAGTATTTAAAGGAAAAACTGATTATCTATTTGAAACTGTCAGACAAAATATTTCTTTTCATATCCAATCATTTTTTTCAGGCCCTCAAATATATCATATTTTGGAGACCATCCAATATTTATAATCTTTGAAATATCAGCATGTGACTCCATAATCTCATTTTCACGATAAGGAAGAGTCCCCCAAAATAATTTAGTCGAAGAGTGTGTAAGGGAATGAGCAATTTCAACAAAATGCCGGATACTTTCAGAATTTCCGGTTCCAACATTGTATTCTTGAAAATATTCTTTAATGGAGTCACTAATATTTAGTATTTTTAAAAATGCATTCACGGCATCATCGATATATATAAAATCCCTTTTTTGTTCACCTGGGGTCAATTCTAATTTATCCATGTTATTTATACAGCTTTGGACAATATAGGTAGTAAATTTAGATGGGTCATCATTAGGCCCATAAATATGTTCAAGTTTAATGTTAATAAAAAGGCTATTATTGGATAATGCAAATTGTCTTCCCCATTCTTCAAATTGCCGTTTTGATAAAGAGTAAAAATTCAGGTATTCGTAATTTCTGGTTGAATCTTTATTGAAAAAGGTGTCTGTATTCATAAATATTCTTGTGTTATAAGTTGTAGCTATTTCAAGGAGCCTTAGAGGAAAAACCAGATTTGACTCAAAGACTTCTGTAGCCTTACCACCTTTTCGACCATAGTTGGTTGCAGTGTGGATAACAGCGTTAATGTCACCATGCTCACGAAAAGGTTGGTCTAAATCAACATGGTCTATATCATAAAAAAATACATCATTAAGAAATTCATTTATTCGCCAAGTATTAGAAAAACTCCGTTTTAGGATAATAACCGTGTGACCTGCGTTGAGCAATGTTGATGCCAGATGGCTGCCTAAAAAGCCAGTTGCGCCTGTCATTAGGATTTTCATTTTGTAATAAATTCTCTTATTTTACCAGTCATAAAAAGTATCATTTCTTCTGTCATTCCCGGATAAACACCAATCCAGAAGGTATCGTGCATAATGCGATCGGAATTAACGAGAATTGAAGAATCGGTGGAATGAGAAGACGAGGAAACGGAAACGACACGATACCCCTGACCTCTTGATCGGAGGTCGTCAAAACATGGGTGTTTGATAATATTGCCTGAAAACAGCATACGCGTTTGAATATTCTGTTGCTCAAGATAATTCACGATTTTATCACGCGAAAAGTTGGCGGTTTCTCTAACTGTCAGTAAGAAGCCGAACCAGCTCGGATCTGAATTCGGGGTTGCTGCTGGGAGGATGAAATATTCTTCAAATTCTTTTAGTCCTTCATAAAGCAGTTTGAAGTTGTTCTTTCGGGCTTCGATAAAACTCGGCAATTTAACCAATTGTTCACAGCCAATTGCCGCTTGCATGTCCGTGACCTTTAGGTTGTATCCGAAATGCGAGTATACATATTTATGATCATAGCCATATGGCAGTTGCCCGAATTGCTGAGAAAATCTGTTCCTGCAGGTATTGTCTTTTCCTGATGTGCACCAGCAATCACGGCCCCAGTCGCGAAAGGATTCAATAAGGCGTTTTAAGGTTGTGTTGTTCGTGTAAACTGCGCCACCTTCACCCATGGTCATGTGATGTGGCGGATAAAAACTTGAGGTACCGATGTCACCAAAGGTGCCGGTATCTTGCCACTCGCCATTTAATAAATATTTTGAACCCAGGCTGTCACAGTTGTCCTCTATAAGCCAAAGGTTATTTTCATCGCAGAAGCTTTTTACTGCCTTAATATTAAATGGGTTGCCTAATGTATGGGCCAGTATAACAGCCTTGGTCTTTTCAGATAAGGCATTTTGAAGCTGGGAACAATCGATATTATAAAAGGGCAATTCAATATCAACAAATACCGGGATTGCATTGTATTGGATAATGGGAGCGACTGTTGTTGGAAATCCCGCCGCTACCGTAATGACCTCATCACCTCTTTTTATGCTTTTATCACCAAGGCTTGGAGATGTTAACGCCATGAAAGCAAGAAGGTTTGCGGAAGATCCGGAGTTGGTCAGAGAACAGTGCTTAATGCCCAGAAACCGAGCGAATTCTTTCTCAAATCTTTCAGCATACGCGCCTGTTGTAAGCCAGAAATCAAGTGAGGAATCCACCAGACTGATCATTTCCTTTTCATCAAATACACGGCCGGCGTAGTTGATTTTGGAAATCCCCGGTTGGAATATTTTCCCGTGCGATGAATGGACTTCATTATAATATTCGGTTACTTTTTCAAATATCTCTGTTTTAAGTTTTTTTGCTTTGTCACTCAATTTTGCACCTATTCTATTGTGCCCACGCTGTTTTGGATTGAACAGCATCATTGATATAAGTCTTTAAATCTTGATCTGTGCGGATTATATCCTTCTCGTAATATGCCTTATACCATTCGGTTGTCTTTTTGAATGTTGTTTCATTGTCCCATATGCCTTGCCATTTAAGTATGGCATGGGCTTTTGAGCAATCCAATTTCAAGAGGTGCGCTTCATGAAAATCGGATTTATCTTCTTCGACCCTGTAATTCACCTTTGCCCAATTGCTTTTCAGCTTCTTAACAATATCTATAACCGGGATTGCGTCCTCATCTTTGGGGCCAAAATTCCATGCTTCGGCAAAGGCCTTTTCGCCTTGCAATAATTTTTGCCCAAGCAAAAGATATCCGCTTAACGGTTCCAATACATGCTGCCAAGGTCGTGTGGATTGAGGCTTTCTGATAATAACTTCACTGTTCTTTTGCATTGCTCTGATAATATCCGGAATAAGCCTGTCTTCAGCCCAATCCCCCCCACCGATAACGTTGCCGGCCCTGGCACTTGCAAGCAGGATTTGATGCGATTGATTATACTGATCAATATTAAAAAAAGAATTCCGATATGCGGCCGTAATAAGTTCAGCACAGCCTTTGGAAGAACTATAGGGATCATACCCGCCCATGGGATCATTCTCACGATATCCCCAAACCCATTCATTATTTTGGTAGCATTTATCACTGGTGATGTTGACGACAACACGCAGGGAAGGCGTATTTCGACAAGCTTCAAGCACATTCACCAAACCCATGACATTGGTTTCGTATGTTTCAAACGGCTGCTGGTAGGACAGTCTGACCAGCGGTTGTGCGGCCATATGAAATGTTATTTCGGGTTGGCTGTTTTGAAAGGCCTTGAATAATTTATCCCGGTCTCGAATGTCACCAATGATCGAATGCATTGGAAGTTTTAAAAGATCAAAATGGTTCGGTGAAGTCGGTGGTTTTAGTGAGTAGCCTACAACATCCGCTCCCATCTTTAATAACCAAAAGGCAAGCCATGACCCTTTAAATCCCGTGTGACCGGTAATTAGGACCTTCTTGGCTTTATATATATTGCTGAATAGTTCCATTTTTCACCAGACTTTCCAGTCCGCCTTATTATTATCCCAAAGCTTATTTAAATATTCCATATCCCGGTAAGTATCCATACAGGCCCAGAAATTTTTATGTTCGTACACCATGAGTTGACCTTCTTTGGCTATTTTTTCCAAGGCCCCAAATTCCAAATCACAATTTCCATCAAGCTCCAAGTAATCAAATATTTTTCTGTGGAATACAAAGAACCCACCATTTATCAAGCCTTCATTGGATTGTGGTTTTTCTGTAAATTCCGTTACCTGGTTTCCTTCTACCTCAAGTTCACCGAATCGGGAGGATGGTCGAACACCTGTTAGGGTCGCGAGTTTTCCGTGAGATTGATGAAACTCGACAAGCTTTCCGATGTCAACATCTGCAACGCCATCGCCATAAGTGACCATAAAGTAGTCTGAGTCTACATATTTCTCTATTCTTTTTAAGCGCGCGCCTTTAAGCGTTTTTTCACCTGTATCTACTAAAGTAATCTTCCAGTCTTTCTCCGAATGGTTATGAAATATTTTAAGAGATTCTTTTTCACCCAACTTGATTTGGAAATCATTGGCCATAATTTCATAATGATAGAAATATTCTTTGATCACGTTGCCTTTATAGCCTAGACACAGAACAAAATCGTTATATCCATAGGAGGCATACGTTTTCATGATATGCCAAATTATTGGCCGGTTTCCGATCATGACCATGGGCTTAGGCTTAAATTCAGTCTCTTCTTTCAAGCGTGTACCCATGCCACCACATAAAATTACAACTTTCAAATTATTACCTCCATAGATAAATAGTTCTTGAATGCTTTTTTAATAGGCACCTTTGGGAAATAACACTCGCCATATGGTCTTAAAAATTATTTTGATATCTCCCCAGATAGAACAATTTAAAACATAATTTCGGTCCATCTCCACTCGTTCTTCGTAGTTATTGGTGTCGTTGCGTGCGCCGGTTTGCCAAGGTCCGGTAATGCCTGGTTTCATGGCACAATAAGTTAAAGCTGTTTTTTTATAATATTTATCTAATTCTTCAGAGACAATGGGTCTTGGACCTACCACACTCATATGACCCACCAGGGAATTTAGAAACTGAGGCAATTCGTCAAGGCTTGTTTTCCTCAAAAATTTTCCGATTTTAGATATTCTGGGGTCATTTTTTAGCTTATAGGACTGCTCCCACTCAATTCGAAGAATTTCGTTGTTTTCCAGCAAGGATTCCAATTTATAATCTGAATTAATATGCATGGTTCTGAATTTTAGACAATTAAAGGATTTTCCGTTTTCCATGATTCTTTTGTGCTTATAAAAAATAGGCCCGCCATCTTCTAATTTGATGAACAATGCAATGATTAGCCATATCGGAAGGGTGAGCAGTATGATGAATAAAGAGAAACAAACATCAAAAGATCTTTTCCATGGGGGAAAAAGGTTGATATCCAACAAATGAAATTCACCAAAATCAAGGTTTCGTGATTTTTGAATGCCGAATGTAAAAAGATCGGGCAACAGTAAGACTTCAACTCCTTTTGTACCGAGTTCCCATAAAAGCATATTTATTTTATTTTCAGCGCGCATGGGCAGCGCAATGAATAGAATATCAATGTTATTGCTCAATAGGTATTGAACACAATCGTCAATCTTTCCAAGGTATTGATTTGCTATTTCTGGAAAGGATATCTTAAAGATTTCGTCAGGAAATTTATCATCAAAAATCCCAATAAAGTTGATTCCCATCCAGCGATTATCTTCCAGATGCTTTGCTAATTTTATGCCAGATTCCGTAGTGCCGGCTATTATAGCACTGCGCTGGTTATACCCTTTGTCTCTGAGGTAATATAACACGTGTTTTAATGCCAAACGAAAAATAAATAACCCAATAAAAACAAGCATTGCCCATAAAAGGAAGGTTTTGGATTTAAATAGCGCAAATGGCCATAAAGCAGCCAACTGGTCTCTGTTGGACAGCAATAAAATCATTGCATTAAAAATGACTATACACAAAATCCAGGCAAGTATCAGTTGTTGAAATTGTTTGCCAGCTTTTACACCTCGCCATGATTTGTAGATATTCATAAAGGAAAAAACAACAGCCATAATTATACAGCCGTATATCGAAAACATTCGAAAAAATTCAAGCGTGTCCTTCCTGCCCCACACAACCCATGTGACACCAAGCATAATAAAAATATCAACGATTCGTAAACCGATATTGAAGAAGAACGAGAATCTTTTGAGGATGTTCATATATAATACAGTTATGAGTAAAGAGTGATGGGTGGAAAGCTTTGTGCAAAACAAAGAGATCTTGGCGTGGATTCTCTTGTTACTATCAACTTGTCATTCATTCCTTTTTCCCCAGAATTTCAATTCTTTTGCGATGGATTGATACCTTTCAGGATCATCTGTTTTAATCCGATGGGTGAATTCGACAAAAAAAGCCAAAAAAAGAGAAAAGAAAAATGCGAGAGATACCGATAGGATGCAGATAACCGAGCGCTTAGGTTTTACTTTTTTATCCAAATCCGGTGTGACAGGGGGGTCTATCAACAGGAAACCGTAATATTGTTGGGCCTTTGCAAATGTTTCACGTTCAATTTCCTTGGCCAAAAGTGCATAAATTTTTTCCCGTAACAGGCTATCAGTGATGGCATCGAGTTGTTGCTCAAAGAACTTCTTTTTTTCTCCGGCATCCAAAAGCACTTCATCCCGAAGCATTGAGCTGAGTTCCGTAATGTAGTATCCAACCATAGTCTTCGAAAAATCGGGGTCCTCATGCTCGAAACTAACTTTTATTGTTGACGAATCTTTGTCTATTGTAATTGATAATAACTTATCTAAAATGAGTTTATAGGTGTCCTGAAGCGTAGGTTTGTTTTCTTCATCAATCCATTTCATTGTATCAGAATCCCACTCGTCTTCAAAAAGAGGCGGCATGAGATTGTATTTTCCCACTACTCGCTTAGTAATCTCCCTGCTATTTAAGGTAATTTTGAGCTTTTCAAGACCCTCATTACCCCCAATTCCGAATTGACCGGCAACTATACCCCCAATTCCACCGAGAGCTGACAACCCATTGATTGAGTTGCTGTTGTCTTCTGCTCTGAGTGTTAATGTGGCTTCGGATCGGTAGATATTCGGAAGCATCAGGCTGATGATTACGGCAAGGATAGCAGCTATAAAAACCATCCAGTAAATCAGTTTTTTATGTTTAAGCAGGACCAGTAGAATATCGAGAAGGTTGATCTCGTCTTCTTCGTAATAGGGGGAGGGGGATTCCTCTATATGGGGCTGTTTAGTATTATCTGTTTTATCCATTTTTGTGACCATTAAAGAAAAATGTGATTAAGTGGTTAAGTTTTTAAGTGATTAGGTGAAAAAAATAATGAGTAAAAATTCTAAGGTAAGATATCAACTTTTTATGCGTTTTTTAACGGTTCGGATCAGGCCAAGAAGCATCTTTCGAATTGGGTCAATAAAGTCTTCAGGCACCATAGGCGTCATCTCTAATCCTTTGGCCAGTATCCATTGGGTTTCCAACTCACTTAATGAACCCAGTGCGATACAAGTTGGTTGGCATATCTTAGAGGGTTTTCTTTAAAACGAAAAAGCGATTTCCCGATGCGTTTCTTAATTTCCGGGGTAGTTTTCGGATATCCTTCTCTGCTCGGTGTGTATAGATGAGGTTGTACATTATTCGGCTGAAAATATAATGGTGTGATTTGATTCGGCCTGCCTTGTAATCTTCACGGGCCTCTTTAATACTTTTAAGATAATCCGGTGAAGTTGCGGCAAGGCTCAGGTGACATCTATCTTGACACCCGCCGCAAGATGGATTGTTGGTTTCGCCAGGCGGCTTATAATATCTCAAAAGGGCTCAAGATTCAAAAGGTTGCCACCGCATGAGGTGGAGAGGTGCGCCCGGAGGTCAAAAACCCGGGTGTTCACCTCAAACGGGGCTTCAAAGGAAGCTCAATTCGAATTAATCTTGCTGAAATCCCCCTCAAATTTGTCTTTGTTGTAGCCTGGCTTGGCCATAATTTTTTAAAAAATCCCGAAAATCTTAAAATCTGGAATCCAATCAATTTTTCAAAGGTCTCATCCTGTAAGGTTATGTAATAAAGAACTTTATTATATGTAAAAAATTACATAATGCCATTTTTAAAAATCCTAAGAAAGATTTTCAAGCAAATAAAAACAATTAAAACGAATAGATATAGCTTGTGCAATATTATGGCACAGGCTGTGCAATAGATGGGGACAAGTTCGTTTGTTGGAAAAACATTCTAATAAAAATAACAAAAAAAAGGGGAATATTATGAAAACAAGATTATTGATAATAATGGTTGCAATCTTTTTACTTACGGCAAATGCACAGGCGACAACTATTTTTTCAGAAGATTTTGAAGGTGGTTTGTCTGCATGGACAAAAAAAGCATCTGCTTCTTATGCAATGATAGTTGATGATCCTATTTTCGGTTCGACGAACCAAGTACTAAGCTTTTCGTATAAAAATTGGTGTGGAGATATTTTTACTTCTGACCCTGCTTTTTCAAAAGGCACATATGTAATTTCATTTGATTATTTAGGTTATTCACAAGAACCTGATTCAGGTGGATATGTCGGGATTAGTGATGGCTTCCCGGGAAATCATGAATGGCTATGGGCTTCTGGATCAGTTAGTCGTGCAAGTAATGTACTTGTAAATAACGGTGAATGGAATACATATACATTTGAATTCACAACAAGTAATGAATTTCACCTAATGCTTGAGGAATTTAGCGCCTCTTTTGTAATTGCTGCAAATCGAAATGTTGATTACATGGTTCAAGGTTATGAAGCGTACTTTGACAATATTGCTTTAAGTGATGCGGCCCCAGTTCCCGAACCAGCAACCATGCTTCTTCTTGGAAGTGGCCTTCTTGGAATGGCTGGCGTTGGAAGAAAGATAAAGAAATCGCGCAAACAGTTGATTTAAAACTTTCCATAATAAAAGAGCAGGGCCATTTGTTGCCCTGCTCTTGTTTTTATTTGAGCAGAACCGGGAGAAGATCGAGAAGATTAAGTTCGTCTTCATCATTATACTGGACACAGACTTCGGGGCTTGGTTGCTCGATATTGGATTTTTCTGGGTTGTTCATAATAATTATGTGGTTAAGTGATAAAAGTGATTATGTGATTAAGTTGTTATGTGGTTATGGGGGGGCTATTCCATCAATGTGGCCGTCAACCATTTTTAAAGTATTAATGGGTATTGATAATTTCTTTTATGGCGTCTAACAGGTTCGGCAAATCGTCTTGAATTATTTTCCAAACGATTTCGAAATCCACCCCGAAATATTCATGGATTAACAAATTTCTAAAATCTTTTATATCTTGCCATTCCACATCCTGTCTTTTTTGTTTTATGTACTCAGGAAGTTTGCTGACAGCTTCTCCAATAATTTCAAATTCTCTGATCACTGCTGATGATGTTTTACGATCATTGCAAAAGTATTCAAAAGAAATATCTTTCACAAATTCCAAAATGGCATTTCCTGAATCCAATATGTCTGTGTAATAAAGGCGAATATCCCTATCAGACATAAATTAACTCCTTTAATATTTTGGATTTTATGCTGGATTTTATTGTATTTTCAAATCCTATATCCACTTTTCTCCCCAGTTCTTTTTCAAGATGCCTTCTAAGTTGCATATAGCTATGAAGGTTTTTTCTGGCTTTATCAATTTCTACAATCAAGTCAATATCACTTGTTTCTGATTGTAGGTCTTTTGCAAAACTGCCAAAAAGCCCAAGTCGGTTAACGCCAAATTCTTTTCGCAATCGTCCTTTATTTTTGCTTAGGTAGGCAATTACTTCATTTTTCGATTTAACGGCCATAGGTTAGTTGGGTCCTTCAATGCATGTCAATAAAGTTGAATTCTGTGGTTATGTGAAGAAGGTGGTTATGTGATTAAGTTGTTATGTGGTTAATTTAAAAAGCTGTCTGTCATTCAAAATCATACCTGGAAAGTTGGGACTGACGTAGGATGGATGTAAATGTCCCTTGAGGAATTTCATGTTTAGCAGCCGGAACGATCACGGTCAAATGATCCTTTCGAAAATTATTATGGCTACCGGTTTGATCAATTTCAATAAAACCAAGTTGTGTAAGAACTTTGATAATATGCCTTGAAGAATAAAGTTTAGGCATGAACCTGTGTCTCTCCGATTAATGCATCACCCACATCATGGAATGATATGTTTTTTGGCTCATCTCTCAGATAAAGTTCGACAGCGTCTTTGAGGTTTTCTACGGCCTCCTCAATCGTTTTGCCAAAACTTGATACATCCGCGTTCAAGCACTGAGATACATAGTATTTGCCTTCTCGATAAACAACATATTTTAGGCTTCGCATATAATGTTCCTTTGTTTTTACTTTCAAGAAAAATAAATTCGATACAAATTGGTCAACAGATTTCACAGATTAAAAACAGTTTTTAATGGCCTGGGGTCAAAAAGCTGAAAAATTTGGTTTTTGTTCTAATCTGCGGTTATCTGCGTAATCTGCGGATGTGTGCTCAATGGATAATAAAACAGTGAAGAGTGAAGAGTGATGCGTAATGAGTGAACAATTATATGCGCAGGCCTTCTTGTTTGATTTTTATAAAGAACTGCGGAGGATCGGTCTCAACTTCATCCAAAGAAAAGGGATGAATTTCCAGTCGCAAATCCACCTTTCTTCTATGCTTGCTGATTTTTTTCATATCATAATAGGGCACACCTTGAAAATCCTTTGAGACAACAGCAACATCGATATCGCTGTCTTTGCCCGCCAAACCATTAACTACTGAACCGAAAAGATAAGCTTCTGAAACATCCATCCCTTCTTGTTTCAGAAGATTTAAAAACTGTTTGGCTTTTTTTAGGGATGTATTTTTTCCAAGAGCCATGCCCGAATTTCCTTTATACGAGAAAAGTTTTGTTCCGTGAACTCTAATGAAATGATCAAACTGTTTTGTTCGTTTATTCGGGTCTTAACGTCTATGTTTTTATGCATTTCTGCCATCATTCAGAAAAGAGCCGTAAAAAATCGGCCCTCTCGCAAAGACGCCAAGCCGCAAAGAAAAACAAATTCCATACAAGTTGGTCCACAGATTTCACAGATTAAAAGCAGTTGTTAATGGCTTGGGGCCAAAAAGATGAAAAATTTGGGTTTGGTTCAAATCTGCGTTTATCTGTGTAATCTGCGGATGTGTCAGGCAAGATGATTTAATGAGATGTCCATGGTTGACCTTTATACCCAGTTTTCAAGGCTCAAACCACCAACACGGCTGAATTCTTTTTCATTGTTGGTGACCAAAATCAAACCCAGACTCAGGGCGTGAGCTGCAATCAACAAATCATTCCCGCCGATTATTTGTCCTTTTTTTTCAAGGTTCGAACGAATTTCTCCGTAAACCACAGCAGCTTTTTGATCAAAAGGTAGAATGCCTATAAATTCAGACAATTCATTTAATTTTAATATATTCTTCTCAATCTGGCGGCTTTTTTTTGCGCCATTCATCAGCTCTGCAAAGGTAATGGCCGACATGGCCAATTGCCCGGGGAGTAAGGACTGAAATTTATTGAGTACACGAAGGGGTTTGCTTTTGATGATATAAATACAGATATCCGTATCGAGCATGTACATTAAAAAGCTTCCCGGTCTTGAATTTCTGGCTGCTGCCTTCCATTCTCCATAAAATCATCGGATAATTCAGTCAACAACTCAAAAGCCCGGGTTAAATCCTTTTGCTTTTTAATGAGGATAATTTCGCTGCCTCTTTTATAGATGTTAACCTCAGGAACATCAAACTGAAATTCCTTGGGCAACCGTACCGCCTGAGAGTTGCCGTTTGTAAAAATTTTTGCGGTTTTCATGGCGTCTCCCCTTTTTGAAGTGTGTACATACAATATATATTGTGCAAAGAAAAATCAATAAAAATGAATTCAATTTAATCTGCGTAATCTGCGGATCAATTATTGTGTTTATCAGGACAGTATTGTTCGATTATTTGTTATTTCGCCGCATCATTCTTGATGATCCTGAAGGTTTCTTCATAAATAAATTTTCTGGGGCCAATTGCGACAACGCCTATTTCTTGCTGCTTTATTACCTGATAGATGATTCTAAACCGTTTGATCCGAAAGCTTCTCAAACCACTGAGTTCTTCCTTTAATGCTTTGCCAATCAATGGATTTATGGAGATTTCATTTAAAGCAGCCTTGATCCTTTTTTTTAACAAAGGATGCATATTTCGAATCAGAGACACAATGTCATCCGGAATGCGAAGTTTATATTGCATTTTTAGGAGGTGTACAAGCGAGGTTCAGGATTCGAACAACTCATCCAGCGTGTAAAGTGCTGCTTTTTTGGATTTTAGAGAAGACAGGCCGGACTTGATCTCTTTTATAAGGTCACTGTTTTCACGTATTGCAAAGGTTTCCTTCCAGCCCTCAAATTCATCAGGACTAACCAGTACAGCGGCCGGTCTGCCGTTTTTTGTAATGATCACCTCCTCATCATCAATGCCAATACCATCGATGAGGGCGCTTAATTTCATTTTTGCCTCTGAAAGGGAGAGCGTTTTCATAAAAGACCTTAATATGGGTTGACTAAAATAATGGTCAAAGTTAACAACAGTATGGAGTGTTTGTCAAGCAGGAAATAAAGGGTTAATTGAGTTCACGCCCATATTGAAGAAAAAAGCAAAATCGTATTTATCCGCAGATTACACAGATTCGCACAGATTTTAAATTCAAGAAAGTCGATTGGTTCAAGGTTTTATGAATGAGCCCCCTTGGGTATAAGTCTTTTTTTAATCAGCGTAATCAGTGTAATCTGTGGAGAAGTAATTATAGATCGTGAGATCGTGGGGACGCCCATGAAATCAAGGGTTTACATCATCCATTATGGGTGGAATTGGGGACCTTCAATGTGTCAATAAAGCTGAACTCGGTGATAAAGTGGTTCAGTGATTAAGTGATTATGTGGTTATGTGATTATGGGGTATGCCCATCCATATACGACCATCAACCATCCACCCGTAATCCACTGTCTTTCTTTGTGTCTTTGCGTGAGGCCTGGAGATAAAAAATTGCCAACCTTTGCTTGATGGCTGGTCATATGGATGAGAAGGGCTTGAGCGATTCCTTTATGGCATTACGAATATGTTCCGCGGATCTTTTGGCAGTTATTGAAACAGCAAACTCAAAATCTTCGTCAGCTTTTTCCAGCCATTCTTTTATAATTTGAGCATCAACCATACAGGACTTGTCCATCTTTAATGACAGATTTTACAAAAGGGTCCCCCATGTTTATTCGCTGTTCAAACTCATCAGGACGATAGACGAGCATATCGGTGGCAATATTTCTTTCAATCAATTTGTCCAGTTCACGGATTCTCTCAACACCATTTATAGGGATATTCTCTTTAATGATCACAAAGTCAAGGTCGTTCACTTGATGATATCCCTTCTGTGCAGCCGAACCGAACAAGATTATTTTCAGGGGATTGTATCTTTGAATGATCTGTTGCACAATATTGTTTATTTCATCAGTTAATTCTTTTGATCCCATCTTATACCTCTCAGCAAACTTGCCATTTTTAACTTATAATTGTAGAGTATATTGAATTTAAACGGGATATTCAAACCATTTTTCAATGAACAAGGCGTGAACAGAATTAAATCTTGAACAGGGATAGTTACGTCCTTAAATTTGTTGGTGCTGTATGTTGTTTGTTGTTGGTAGTGGGTTGGCTAAAATCTGTGGTTAAGTGGTTAGGGATTTTTCACATCAATGCGACCACCCGTAATTCCATGTTTTTCTTAGCGCCTTTGAGGCCTTGCGTGAGCCCCGGTTTTTTTTGTTGTCACGCCCGAATCTGGTCTGATCAAATTTGTGTAGAAGTTTGGCTTGCCGGACTTTTTGCGATTTCCTGATATGAGAATTCTCAGAGTTCGGCACTGTCTTTTGCATGCTCAATGGTCATGCTGACAATGTTGCCTTTTGCATCAATATCTATATAGATATTTTCACTTATTTCCTTTGTTTCACTTATTTCTTTGTCAGTGAATTCAACATGGGCAGTATCTGTATCTGAAAAATATTTTACTTTCATATTTATCCGGGTTCTCAATAACGGAATTTATCCATTCATCTTTTATTGTAGCACGATCTGAACGTTGCCTGGCATATTCAAAATATTGAGTCGTTTTCATTTAGAAGATAATATACTGAAATTTCAGAAATTCATCAAACTGTTTTCGTTTTCACGCCCGCTTGCGCTCAAGCCGCCAAGGAAGGGGGAAAATGTGAACAAAAATTAATTGTGTAGAAGGAACTTCAAGAGATCAATCATTTTTATCATGCTATTGATTGCGGTTTTCCGGTACGTTCGGTAAGAATTTCATAGATGTCTTTGCGATGACCAACAAAATGAATTTCTACAGTTTCATTCTCCTCATTTATTTTATATATGATCCGGAATCGGCTGGCCCGAAGGGATCGATAGCCAGCCAATTCCCTGACGAGCTGTTTGCCGGTGTGAGGCTCGCTTCTGATCTTATCTATCCTTGAACGAACGATGGATTTGATTTCCGGGCTCAGTCTTGAGATTTGCCTACGGGTGGTTTCCGAATAAAGGAGGCGAAACGCCTTCATTTTCCCCATACCTCGGCATCCGAATAACTCCTTCCGGTTTTGAAATCTTCCGCAGAGGATTTAAGGGCTGCCATCACCTTTTTATCTGCTAAAATTTCAATGGTCTCAATGAACCCCTCGTATTTATCAGGAGTCATCATCACGCCAACAGCTTCACCATTTCTCGTGAGCGTTATCGTTGACCCATCTTCCTGCATGACCTTGAGAATTTCAAGAAGACCTTGCTTCACCTTTGTTACTGGCATGATTATTTGAGGATCGCTCATGGTTTAGCTCCCATGTGTGAAATTATTATGGACATTTTAATGATAAAACATTGAAGTGTCAAGCATGAAAAAAAACAGGAAGACGTCGCCGTGGACAACCTTAACTAATCAAATAAATTGATATTTTCTTCTGGAAACCAATACCGGAGCCGTCCTTTTCCTTGCATTTGCGGTAAATTCGCTCAAGCCGCCAAACCGCAAAAAACGGTTAATAGTAAATCATGATTTGAGGTCGTAAATTGCGATCTCCAATTCGAAATACAAGGGGACTTATCCGGCGGTGTGTAAAAGGCCGGGTATCTTACTGAAATGTTTGTCTTTAGACATTATTACATAGCCATGTTGAAACACATGCGCTGCAATCCATATATCATTTGTGGGAATGGGAGTGCCGGCTTCCCCTAAACTGTTTAAAATCGATGCATAAAAATCAGCGGTATTCTCGTCAATAGGATGAAGCGAAACTCTGGGAGAATCTAAAAATATGTTCAGTTCCTCCCTGTTCTTTTGTTCCCGGTCGCCCCCTTTAAAACCCGAAAAAAGTTCGCCAACACTTATGACGGAAAAACCAATCTGGTCTATGGCTCTTAGAGAACTGATAACCTCGCGGTCACCTTTCATGGCCATGGAATAAATGTTTGTGTCGATTAATACCTTATTCATTTCCAGAGTTCCGGATCGATTTTACGTCCTAAGTCTATTTTGGATTGAATCTCATGAAATTCATCCTGACTCCACCTTCCAAACAACTCATCGAGATCATGGTATTTTCGCGTATGTCTTTTTTCTTTTTTAAGGCCAAGGCCTTCTTTAAGAATTTCAAGTGTAAGTTGGTTGACACTTTTTCCTTGGGCGGTTGCCACCGACTTTAGTTTTTCTGCGATTTCAGCATCAACGCCCCTAATCGTGACAGCCTTCATTTCTTCTCCTTGATTTTCAAAGGTTTCTGCATGACTTCAAAATAAGACAGCAATATGCTGCCAGAATATGCCATCATAGGAACGCTGTCAATTCATAAGTTACCAAACACTTCTTTTTTGGTGTTGGTCATGGCGATGACGGGGGCATCGCATTGATGGCTCAAGGTCGCTATCCTTTGTTTTTTATTTTTTCAATAATGGATGTGGTGCTTTTGTTTTCAACCAAGTCGATGAGGGCCACTTCTCCACCCCAGGACTCCACGAGATCTGCCCCGACGACCTGGCTTTTCTGGTAGTCCTGACCCTTGATCAGGATATGGGGTTTCAGGGCTGAAATGAGATTCAAGGGGGTGGGTTCATCAAATAGAACCACCAGGTCCACAGAACCGAGGGCTGCAATTAAACGACTTCGGTCTTCCTGGGATAATATTGGGCGTCCCGGACCTTTCAGGCCGGTAATGGATTCATCGGTATTTAGACCCACGATGAGTTTATCGCAGAGCCGGGCTGAAGCGTGCAGGAGATGAACATGGCCGGAATGAAGAATATCAAAGCAGCCGTTGGTGAAACCGATTCTCTTGTCCTCTGCCTTCCAGGAATCCACCTTTTGTATGGCCGATTCCAGGGAAAGTATTTTGTTGGCCGCAAAGTTCCCATCAGATAGTTTTTCGGCGATATCCAGAATTGTAACCGGCTTGGTTCCGGATTTTCCCACCACGATCCCGGCTGCTTTGTTGGCGAAATCAACGGAGGATTCCCAGTCCCAGCCCATGCTTATGCATACGGCCAGGGATGCAATGACCGTATCCCCTGCGCCGGACACATCAAAAACTTCCTTTGCGTCTGCTTTTAGGGAAAAGGGTTCTCCTGTTCTTTTCACCAACACCATGCCTTTTGAACCCCTGGTGATGAGTAGATTTTCTATCTCCAATTCTTGGCAAAGGGCTTTGGCTTTTTCAAGGATGAACCGGTCTTCGTTGGGAATTTCTCCAACAACGGATGAGAATTCCTTGAAATTGGGTGTAAGGCAATGGGCGAACCGATATTTTCCCCATTGGCTGCCTTTGGGATCTACCAGCACCAATTTCCCCTGTTCCCGGCAGGTCTTGATGATTTTTTGGCACAGCTCGGGATTCAGAACGCCCTTTCCATAATCCGAAAGGATAACCGTTTGGCAGGTTGGACAAAGGCCTGTAAAGGCCTCAAACACCTTGTTCTCAATTTCAGGGGGCAAAGCATGGGCTTGTTCCTCATCAATGCGAACCAGCTGGTGTTGCCGAGCCATGACCCGGGTTTTTAAGGTGGTGGACCTGGAAGGGTCTTTAATAATGGACGCGGAAATGGGTTGGCCTGCAAGAAGGTTTAAGAGGGCTTCATGGTTTGAATCATCTCCGGATACGGAGAGAAGGGAGGCTTTCCCGCCCAGCCCTGCAATATTTGCAGCTACGTTTCCAGCCCCCCCCAGTCCCATTGCACTGCTTTCCTTGAGCAGGACCGGAACCGGCGCTTCCGGGGAAATTCGGGATACACTGCCGTAGATGTAGTGATCCAGAATGATGTCGCCGATGATCAGGATGTTGGCGTTTTGGAAAGTGGATGGGGAAATATTGGGTATCATAAGTTGGGTGATGAGTAATGAGCTAAGAGTGATGAGTGTAAAAACAGTGATGAGTAATGAGTAATGAGTGATGAGGAAAAATCCTCAGGCAAGATTTCAACGTTTTATACGTTTTTATCTTGTAACTCGTTACTGTAAATCAAATACTTTTTTTTATGGACCGGATAAGGCCCAATAGCATTTTTCTAATCGGATCAACTGAATTTTCAGGAGTAGAGGACGTCATTTCCAATTCTTTAGCCAGCAACCATTGAGTGTCCAGTTCACTCAGAGAACCAAGCGCGATATATAAAAACTGTGCAAACTCCCTGTTTGAGGCACGGGCAGCACCTTCGGCAATATTGCTTGCTACTGATACAGCTGCCCTCCTCATCTGCGAAACTAAGCCATAAGTCTCTTCCTTTGGGAAGCTGTTTGTAATGGTGTAGATTTCTTTTGCTAATTTTAATGACTCTTGCCAAACCCTCAGATCTTTGTGAGTTTTAATCGCTTCACTCATTACGCATCACTCTTCACTCAGACCTTCTATAATTGCCGCCGCAAGCAAAGGAATCATAATTTCATGATGACCGGTGATGGCATATCCTTTCCCTCCGGGAATGACCGGCCTGCGGACCACGTTTTCATTGGGCCGGTAATGCTGGATCATGTCAAAGTTGGCAGTGGTGAAATCTTTCACGGGGTGGCCAAGGTTTCTTGCAAGGGCCAGGCACTTTAAAAATACTTCCGGAAGAATTACGGCGCTGCCCAGATTCATCACCACGCCCCCATTGCCCAATTCGGCGACTGAGGCGGCAAGGATTCTGAAGTCCTGAAGGGAAGCACTTCCTATGGCCCCGCCGTCTGCGGTGGGATGCTGATGAACGATGTCCGTGCCCATGGCCACATGGAGTGTGTAGGGAATACCTAATTTGTAGGCTTGGGGGATCAAGGCTCTGTGGAGATGGGGGGCATTGCTTTCAACCATTCGTCTTCCCAACGCCTCGCCGAATCCTTCTCCTTTTTCCGACGCATCTTTTGCCGCTTGGTTGACAAAATCCGCAAGATCCGAGGCCATGCCGAAAGAACCATCGGTTAAGGCTGTATCTACATCTTCGGAGGTATGGCCATACAAGGCCAGTTCCGTATCATGGATCCCAGCAGAACCGTTGGAGGCAAAATGGGTGATCAATCCTTTTTGTGCCAAATCGATTAAAATCGGGCTGCAACCGCATTTGATCACATGGCCCCCCAGCATCACGATGACCGGCTTGTGGTTCTTTCGAGCGTTTACCACTGCCCGGGCAATGGCTTTGAGATCATTTGCCTTTAGAACCGAAGGCAGATGATTCAAGAAATCCTTTACGGTCATCCCTGCATGGGGCGGTACGGCTTCAAGGCTGGTATTCACCTTGGACTTTCTTTGGGAGGACGGGTAGGTTTTGATCTTATCCAGGTTTATGGATTTGTATTTAGACATGGGGAATGGTGGTTAAGTGGTTAAGTGGTTAGGTGGTTAGGTGGTTAGGTGGTTAAGTGGTTATGTGAGAAGCTAAAAACAAAAATTAAATTGTGAAAGCGGGAAGGCGGTTTTATCCTCTTAATCACATAATCACATAATCACTTTTCATGAGACATTTTGTTACTTCCAGTAGGCTTGAAAATCGCTTGCAAGGGTTCAGGCCGTTGGCGCTAAAGGCCTTTGGATTGATCAGGTAATTTTCGGGAATGCCGGCGTTTATTCCGGCCAGAATATCCGTTGGTTTATCCCCTATCAGAATGGATTCATTCAGGTTGATCCGGAATTCTTCCCGGGCCTGGAAGATCATTCCCGGGGCGGGCTTTCTGCAGGAACAGACGGTTTTGTATTCCCCTCTGGCTTCGGTGGGATGATGGGGGCAGAAAAAGACTTTTAATATCAAAACCCCTTTTTCTTGAAACTGTTTAATCATCCACTGATTGAGGTGGTTGAAGTCTTCAAGGGTGAAGATGCCTCTGCCGATTCCGGACTGGTTGGTGATGAGGATGATCCGGAAATCTTTTTCAATCAGAATGCGACACAGATCAAAGATTCCCGGAACAAACAGAAAATCTTCTATTTTATACACATATCCGGTATCCATGTTGATGATACCGTCGCGGTCCAGAAATGCGGCTTTGGGCATAAGGGAAATGTGGTTAAGTGATTAGGTGATTATGTTTTTATGTGAAAAGCGGAGGACAAAATGACTTTTTTAAGCACATAATCACATAATCACATAAACACTAATTTTCTAAAACACCTGGGTAATAGTGATGCCGGCAGTTACGGCGATCTGGTAAAGAATCTGGGTAACATCCTTCATGTTTTTCATGAAATCCGGCCGAATCATTTTTTCAGGCACCAGGATGGTATCCCCCGGGTACAGGGCTGTGTTTTCGAATTTGTTCCAGAACCCCCATCTTTTCTGGCTTTCATCCCAGGAGGCTCCCAGGAAAGTTGTGCCGTTTCTGCTGATCACGGTTCCATCGGCCCGGATGATATAGATGTCTTTATCCTCGGCGTTTTTGGTGGGGCCACCCGAGCGGGCCAGGTAGTTTTTCATCTGGGGATGTTTTTCATCAAAGATATGGGCGTTGGGATTGTACACAGCCCCCACCACATTCACGGTGGACGGCTTGATGGGGATATGCAGATGATCGCCGTCTTCCAGTGAAAGGTCATACGGGCTGCTGGTGAATTCATCAAGTTCTGCAAGCTTCAGGGTCACCCGTCCCGAGGCCCGGCTGTTTTTAAGCTTGGATAATACGGCCTTCTGGCCGGCAAGATACTGGTTCTGGGCCTGGGCATCTTCAGGGGAAAGCGCGGAAAGGGCTTCTCCGGAAGAGAGCCTAAGCAGCTCAGTTTCCATCATCTCCGTCATTTCATCGATTCTTTTCTGCTGAACCACCCGAACAGATTCCCGAGTGAAAACAGCACCTTTTAAATAAGAATATTGAGTAAAACCGCCGGCACGAAGCAGAATAGTGCTCAAAGACTCGTCTTTTCGAATCTGGTAGGTTCCGGGAAAGATGGTTTCACCGGAAATAGTCACGGTTTTTTTCCTTTCATCCCACTCAGCGACCTGTTTTACCGTGATCACGTCCAGAGGAGATAGTTTCAGGTTGTGGTCGGGATCTTCCGCAAGGGCTTTATTGAGGTTGAATTTCAGAATGGTGGTTTCAACGGATTTGCCGTCAATGATATTATAGCGCACCAGCTCAGCCTCATCCAAAAAGGCATTATCCTTTGGGCTGCCTGCCACTTCAACAAGGTCCTTTACCGTCATTTTATCAGCAAAGGGGTATTCCCCTGGATTGTTGACCACACCATTGATGGTTACTGTATACTTCTGATTATAGTCGTAAATACTGTGAATGATGACCTTGTCCAAATCCTGAAGCTGAAGGTTTTGCGTTGGGTCGTCCGCCATGGCTCGTGCAACATTAAAGGTGAGAATGTCCACTTTTTTGGTGGCCGAATTCGTTCGGTATAGGTGCCCTGATTCCATGGAGGCTTCTCTTTCGAGTTGACCGGCTTTGTAAATGAGATCCCGGATGGTCATTTTGTCAATGAAGTATTGGCCGGGATTACGGACCTTGCCGGAAATCAGAGCATATTTTTTATCCTCAAATCGCTCCTTGCTGAAAATATAGATCTCATCCAAGGGCATGAGGTATTTGTTCTGGTAGGGGTCATTGTTCAGCAGCAGGCGGCCAAGGTCAAAGGGGATGAGTTCCGCCTTCATTTTGTCCAGCTGATAGCGTTTGATGAGGGCGTAGGAAAAATAGGTGTCCGGCATGAGGGTGCCGATGTCCGGCAGAATGTCCTTGATCCGCATGCTGGGTGAATAAGCGTATTCACCAGGGCGCAAGATGTTTCCATAAAGGAAAACCGCATTCACCGAGGTGGGTAGAATGGAAGAGACGCGAATCTGATCGCCATCCCTCAGGGGCATGGAGTCTTTACCGGTTAATTCGCCATAGGAAATATCAAGCACTACCTGAACTCTGTTTTCAAGGGCTCGTTCAATCTGTATGCGCTGACTGAAGGCCCTGGGAGAAAGTCCTCCGGCAAGATCCAGGGCTTCCTGAAGATCAAAATATTCCCGGAGTTCATAGATGGCGGGACGTTTCACGTTTCCCGACACCGTGACCATGGGTCCTGCCTGGGGTACGAAAATGACATCTCCGGGCATCAACCGGGCGTCTGCTGAGGTATCCCCTTTTAAAAGAAAATCATAAAAATCCAGTCGGGTAACATCTTTATTGTTCCTTTTCAACTCAACGTCCCGCAAAGAGCCCAGACGCGTGGGGCCCCCTGAACTGAGCAGGGCGTTGGTCACCGTGGCCAGGGAGCTTACCGTATAGACCCCTGGCGCTTTGACTTCACCCAGAACAAACACCTGCATGGATCTTAGTTTCCCCATGGAAACATTCACATTCACCCCGGTAATGGCTTCGGCCTTCTGGTGGATCAACTCCTTTAATTCCGCGAAGGTCTGGCCGGCAACGGATAGGGGGCCGATTTTTGGAAACAGAATAACGCCTTCATTGTCCACCACCAGATTATAACTGGCATCAATTCTTCCCCACATGAGGATATTGATTTCATCCCCCGGTCCGATGACATAATCATTGGAAACCGGCATGTCCTTGATGGGAGCAAAGGTGCTTGGCGGCTGGGAAAAAAGCTTGTGACCGAAGATTTCAGGTAGAGGATCACGGCCTTCTCTTTTGTCAGGGGAAGCGTATTCATCTTCCGGTTTTACTTCAGGTTTGGCCTCATCTTTTTTCCCGGCTTCCCCGGTTTCCGATTGGCCTTGCTCAAGCAGCTTTTTCCCGGCATCAATATCTTCGGTGGTAATGGTTCCCATTTCAACTTTTTGTTTGAGTTGCTCCACGGCTTCAGAAGGCACTTGGCCGCTGTTGATCATGTTCAATCCCTGCTGAACCTGCTGGGGAGAAACCTGACCGGAGCTTACCGCCTGGCCAATGGCCGCTGCCTGGGACGGGGAGGGTGCTGCCGGTGCGGTTTCTGCGAATCCTTTGCTGCTGGTGATTTGGGTTAGCAATAGCAGGAACAGGATAAAAATCAATGGCCGAAAATATGGGTGTGTCTTATTCATGGGTCCTCGAATAAAAAAAGGTGGTTAGGTGATTAAGTGGTTAGGTGATTAAGTGGAGGGGGCATTACTTTCTTACCCTTAACAACATAAACACCTAATCATATAATCACAGTTTTTTTTTTGACAACAAACCACGGGTTAAGCAGGTTTTCCTTGTTGTATTCCAAGGGGATGTTCTTTTCGAAATCCAAAACCGTCGCACCGGATGATTCCGCAACGGCCTGTCCGGCTGCCGTATCCCACTCCATAGTGGGGCCGAGGCGGGGATAGATATTTGCTGCTCCTTCGGCTACGAGGCAGATCTTGAGGGCGCTACCGGCTGAAATATGGTTAACCTCACCATGTTCTTTTCTCATCTTTTGCACAAAGGCCTCCAGTTCAGGGGAGGGGTGGGACCGGCTTCCCACAATGGTGAATACGCCAGGTTTTGAATCCTTAAGAGGAAGTCTCTCCAGTTGATCCAGAGTGCTTTTGAGGATGGACACAGGATCCTTCGCTTCTTCTGCTTGAAACAGGGATGAAGCTTTTTCGATTTTGTAGGCGCCGATTTTGCCATCCCCCAGATAGAGAATATCCTTTACCGGCCAATAGACCACCCCAAGAATCGGTTTTCCCCTTTCAACCAGGGCGATGTTCACGGTAAACTCACCGTTCCGTTTGATGAACTCTTTGGTTCCATCCAGGGGGTCCACGATCCAGAGTTGTTCCCAGTTTTTCCGTTCGTTGAAGTCAATCCCCCTGCCTTCCTCGCTGAGAATGGGAATTTGAAACAAGGCCAACCTGCTTGTAATCACCTGGTGGGCCTTCTTGTCGGCCAGGGTTAAGGGAGACTGGTCCTCTTTGTGTTCGACGCTGAAATCCGTGTCATAAACCGAGAGGATTTCTCTGCCGGCGTCCAGGGCTGCTTCAATGGCGCCCATCAAAAAATTGTTTTTCAAATTCATGTTTTATCCGGAGACTTTTCTTAGTAAAGCGTAAAGAGTGATGAGTGATGAGTGAAGAGTAAAACGGTTTTCTGTTCTCAAGGATTTCTAAAATATCTTTGGGCTTTTTCCAATGCCACGGGGTCATCAATGCCCATGGCTTCCATTTCATCCTCAGCAATCACGCAACCCACGGAAAGCCCGTCCTTTACAATATATTCTACAATGTCGGTGATGAAATATTCCTTGATTTCCGTTGGAATACCGTTTCTGTCTTTCATG
>VMSV01000129.1 GCA_013791935.1 Desulfobacteraceae bacterium
CTTGCCCTGGACAGGGATGGTAACGTCCGGCTGATCAATAAAAAAGGCTGTGAAACCATCGGATACCCGGAATCCGAAGTGCTGAATCAGAACTGGTTTGACGGTTTTCTGCCGAAGAAAGAGCAGCAAAGGGCAAAAATCGTTTTCCAGAGCATGCTCGAAGGAGATGAAAGGCATCTTATCGACTACGAAAACGTTCTCCTGAATCGCCAGGGCGAAGAGCTGGACATCCTCTGGCATAACACCCTTTTGAGAACCTCCGAGGGGAAGGTGGAGGGCGTTTTCTGCTCCGGGCTGGATGTTTCCAATAGAAACCAAATGGAAAGGGAAAAGGAAGAGCTTCAGATTCAACTGATTAAAACCCAGAAAATGGAGGCCATCGGAGTTCTCGCCGGGGGCATCGCCCATGACTTCAACAACATCCTTCTGCCCATCCTGGGGTATACCGAACTGCTCATAGAAAGCTCCGGTGAGGATTCCTCCACCCGGGAAATATTGAACCAGGTTCTTCAGGCTGCCAAAAGAGCCAGAAGCCTGGTGAAACAGATCCTGACCTTCAGCCGCCAGGAGAACCAGGAAATCAAGCCGGTGGATGTGGGCCAGATATTGAATGAGGTTTTGAAACTCATCCGCTCCTCCCTGCCGTCCACCATTGAAGTCCGACAGTATATCAGCAGCAAATGCGGTCTGGTCATGGCCGACCCCTCCCAGATCCACCAGATTACCATGAATCTGGTGACCAATGCCTACCACGCCATGGAAGAATCCGGGGGGCAGCTTTTCATCAAACTCACGGATTCTGAAATGCATCGAAGCCTTGCAGGCAATTCATCCATTCAAGCCGGAAGGTATGTCTGCATGACGGTATCCGATACGGGAACCGGCATGGAACAGCACGTGATCAGCAGAATATTCGACCCGTATTTTACCACCAAGAAAAAAGGCAAGGGAACCGGCCTTGGACTATCTGTGGTCCATGGCATCATCAAAAGCTACAACGGGGATGTAGAGGTGGAAAGCACTCCGGGAGAAGGAACCGTTTTCAGGGTCTATCTGCCGGTGATTCAGAGGATGGAGGAAGGGCACGGGGACGCTTCCGCTTCCCCGGATTATGCCAGGGGAACGGAGAGCATTCTTCTGGTGGATGACGAAAGCCAGATCATTCAAATGGAATCCCAGCGGCTGGAATACCTGGGATACCATGTGACCTCCAGGACCAGCAGCCTGGAAGCCCTGGAGTTATTTAAAAACGACCCATATCGGTTCGATCTGGTCATCACCGATATGACCATGCCGAAAATGACCGGCGGCAGGCTTTCAGAAGAGCTCCTGAAGATACGCCCGGATCTTCCCATTATCCTCTGCACGGGGTTCAGCGAAAAGATCAATGCGGAAAAGGCCAAAGAAATCGGGGTCCGGGGGTTCATTCAAAAACCCATCCTTTTAAAGGAAATTGCTTCCCTCATTCGAACGGTTCTGGATCAAAAAGATCAGACGCCTTGATTTTCAATTTCCACCATGGCCCGGTATTCATCAATCAGTTGAAGGCCCAGTGTGCGGGAACCTATGGCTTTTGAGGCCTCCCGGAATTTAGCGCTGTGGGGCAGGCCTTTTGCAAACCATCCCAGGCGGCTTCGCATGAGATAGCACGCCTGTTTTTCTCCCAGATGCTGAATGGAGGCCTCCAGGTAGTGGGTCATGGTATCAAAGCGCTTTTGAATGCCCACCGCAGGGTTTTCTCTTCCTTCCATCAAGGCAATAATTTCAGAAAAAATCCAGGGGTTGCCGAAGGCGGCCCTGCCCACCATCACGGCATGGCATCCGGTTTCCTCCATCATGGCCAGGGCGTCTTGGGCGGACAGAATGTCGCCGTTGCCAATCACCGGGATTTTGATCAGGTCCCTGATTCTTTTGATCAGCGTCCAGTCCGAATGACCCGAAAACCCCTGTTTGGCACTCCGGGGATGAACGGTGATGGCGTCCACACCAGCCTCCTCGGCAATTTTTGCAATCACCAAGGCCTGGTCACCGGAAGGATCCCATCCGGAACGTATTTTGATGGTGAGGGGAATTCGAATGGCTTTTCGAACTGCTTTTAACATCTCCCCTGCAAGCAAGGGCTCTTTCATCAGGGCCACACCAGACCCGGTTTTGATGACTTTTTTCACCGAGCACCCGAAATTAATATCCAGAATGTCCGCACCCGATGCTTCAACAATTTTAGCAGCTTCCGCCATGACCAAGGGTTCTGCCCCGAAAATTTGAACGGATAAGGGTTTTTCATCCGGATGGCTGGCCAAAAGGGCCTTGGTTTTTTCATGATTGTGAATCAGGCCTTTTGCGCTGATCATCTCCGAGCAAACCAGACCGCAGCCTTCGGCCTTTGCCATGAGCCTTAAGGGAAGGTTGGTAATCCCCGCCAGGGGGGCAAAAACCGTGATGTTTTCTAACGGAAGCAGGCCGATTTTCACTGAACCCTCCCGGCCGGCTTTGAAAAACCGGTATCCATTGCAGGGTTGGCGTAGCAGAACAGACAATTGTGAAAACAGGGGTGAAGATCATAGGAGCCGATGTCCACGGAGGTTCCGCACCCGCAACCTTGTTTCACCCTCTGACCCGAATCCTTTTTCAGGGAGAGTCTTCCTCCGAAAAGCTCAAGCAACAGATCATTGGGAACACAGGCGCTTGCCTTCACTTTGGCATTGTCCGGCAAGGCTTCCAGCAGTTCTTTTTCACAGCAGGTGAAAAGCTCCATATTCAACCCCTCCATCTCCTCTTCCAGGAACAGAAGGATCTTGATTTTATCGGGCATGTCCGGGTCCACAAACCGGAAGCCGGACAGAGATTTGACCCGTTTGTCAATTTTGGCATAATGATCCATGAAGCTTGTGATGCACCGCCTGACCCCTGAATCGGCGGCTTTTCGAACAATCCGCGGGAAGTCCTGCAAATTGTCCCGGCAGGCCTGATCCTTTGTTTCATAAAAACAGATGGGATCCACTCTCAGGTTCACGGATCGGGGGTCAAACCTGCGGCAAAGCTCTTCAAGCTGATCCAGTCTTTTGTCCAGGGCGGGAACCCCGGGTTCCAGAACCTGCGATTCGGAATTGAGGGTAAAGTTGAAAAACAATTGATAGCCCATTTTCTGAAGCATTTCTCCATGGCCTTTTTCCAGGAACAAGCCGAAATCCTTGGACCAGAACACAAGAGTGTGAACCGCTTGAGGTCCGGCGGGAACCCGGAAGGATTTCCGATTAAAGGGATTGATGACTTCAAACTGCCCCTTCTTGATGGAGGCCATGAACCAGTCCATGTAAAATGCGGGAATGTCGGTTCGCCTGGAGGCTGAAATCACAATGGGTAAGAATTCGGTCATGGCCTCGGGATCTTTTATTTTTCCTTTTGGCGGTGAAGGGAGATGACCTTGGGGCCTTTGGAGGAAGGCTTTTCCTTTGCGGGAGGATCGGTTTTCGAAACGTCTTCCTTCTCGGGGGCCTCCTGATCCGGGCAGACCACTTTTTCAAGGCGCATTTTCTTTCCGTTCATGGTAAATTCTTCGCCGTTGATATAGGCATCCCTTAAAATCCAGGTCACCACCTGAAGGGGAAGGTTTAGGATCAGGAGCTTGACATGAAACCAGCCTCGCTTGTGGTCCGGCTCAATGATTTCTATTCTGGCAAAACCCAGGGGTTGATTTTCATGATGAATTAATACAAGATCGTTTTCCGTGGCCATGTACGGTCATTCCTTTTTTCATTGCATAGGTTAAAATAGAAAGACCCGATTATAAATAGTTCTAAAGGATAAGTAAAGCAGGGAAAAACCATGTTTGCCGGAAACACCAAGGAACTGAGAAAATTGATTCAAGACCATCCGGAGGAGAGTCCCTCCACATTTTTAAGGGACCAATCCTTTGCCGCCCATTGTTACGACACCCGGACTCCCAAGGCCCTGAAATCCGCCTTCAACCGGGATGCGGATCCTGAAGAATGCAAAAAGTGGCGGTTGTCCGCCGTGGAATGGAAAGAAAATATTGAAATGGCTTTGATTGCCCTGAGGGCAAGAAAATAAGCCATCCCTAATTCAGGCCATTATTTGTTCACCGACGTGAACAACTCCCCCCAGTAACCGGCCATGGGATCACCGGGCTCCTCTGCATATTCCACTTCAAAAATATTTTTCCCTTTGTCCTTTATTTTGGTCACCTCATGCAGAATCAGTTCTTTTTCCTGCCGGGTGATCACAGGAAACCCATAGGGAGTATTTTGATGTTTGATGGGTTTTCCGTCCTTTTCCCGGGCATTTACAAAATTCAGGTGATCCGAAAGGCGCCTTCGAATCCGCTCATTGGAAATGGACGTTATCGCGTTCAGCTTTGATGAAAAATCCTTTTTGAAGGCATTGTTCACCTCAACGCCCACGCTGTTCCTGCCTGAAGCCATGGCCGCAAAGATAGTGGTTCCCAACCCCAGAAAAGGGTCCAGAACCGTATCCCCGTATACCGAGAACATGTTGATCAGCCGGAAGGGCAGTTCAAAGGGGAAGGCCCCGCTTCTGTCCCTTGCAGCCTTGTCCGCCAGGGTCTGGGTGGCTCCCTTTAAATCCATCCACACATCCGAAAACCAGAGGTTTCGCTCCTCCCAGAAAAAGGCGCTTTCCCCCCGATTTTTCTTCAGTTCTGAAGAGGCAAATTCCCGTTTTCGCCCTTTTCTTAAAATCAGGATATATTCATGCTCCAAGGTGACATAGGCCCCCGGAGGAAGCATGCCCGAGCCCATGAATTTATTGGGCGCGTTGGTCTGCTTCCTCCAGATGATGGGGGGCAGGGAGGAAAAACCGATTTTAAGCATGGATTGCATGATCCGGGTATGGTTCTGGTAAAGGGAAAAATCCCCGTCGATGGTCCTTACGGCATCGCCGATATTGATGCAGGCGATGGCCCCCGTTTTCATGACCCGGTACAGCTCTTTCCATACCGGGTCCAGCAATTGGTGCATGAGCTCAAAGGCGGCATTGCCGTCATTGTTTTTCAGTGCTTCATAAACAGCCTGATTTTGACCGTTAAAAATGTCGTCCCACATGGAGATCATGGGATAAGGCGGAGAGGTCACCACCAGATCAATGCTGCCATCGGCAATGGGCTCCAGGTGACATGCATTTTGGAACAGGAGGGCGTGTTTGGTTTTCAATGTTTCCCTTTATGCCGGTAAAAGGCTTTCCTTTTTCAGCTGCGAAATGATTTCCCCGGTGGATTTGCTTCGATTCATGGTGTAAAAATGGAGACCGCATACCCCGGCTTTCAGCAACCCTCGGCACTGATCCACGGCAAAATCGATTCCGAGGTTCAAAACCGCCTCGCTGTCCTTGGGATCCACCGCCTGAAGTTTTGCGTTCAAGGCGTCGGTGATGGAGGAGCCGCAAACCTGGCTTAAGGACCTTGTCATGCCCAGGGTATAAACAGGCATAACGCCCGGAACGATGGGGACGTGAATGCCAAGCTTCCGGCATTTTTCCACATACCGGAAGAAGAAGTCATTGTCATAAAAATACTGGGACACAATATATTCCGCGCCGTTATCGATTTTCAGTTTCAGAAACTTAAGGTCTTTTTCAGGGCTTTGGGCCTCCAGGTGACCTTCGGGGTATCCGGCGCATCCCAATGTGAAGTCATAATTCTTTTTGATAAAGGCCAGAAGGCCCGACGCGTTGGGAAAATGATCCGGGTGGGGCGTAAAACCCTCTTCTTTGGGTTCGTCTCCCCGGATCACAAAAATGGTTTCCACCCCCAGGTTTTTGTAGCTGTCCAGGACTTTGCAAATATCCTCCGGTCCCAGGCCGAAGGCTGCAATATAGGCCACGGTAGGGATATTTTTCTCCTCCAAAATCTGTTTGACGGTCTGATAGGATCCGTCCCGGGTGGAACCACCGGCCCCGAAGGTGACAGACATGTAATCCGGCTGATGCACGGCAAGCTGGTCTATGACCGTTCCAAAGGCCTGAATGGTTTTCTCGGTTCTCGGCGGAAAAAATTCCATGGAAATAACCGGCTTTTTGTTTTCGTATAAACGGGTTGCGCGCATTTTTCCTCCAATCTGTTTATTAACAAGGGTATGGATGAACATTCGGTGAAACCCTTACCATAATTTGCCGCTTTTCCGCAAACCTCTTCTCAATTTCATTTCCATGGCCGGAGGATCAGGTTAGGCTTGATTTTTACCAAGACCTATTGCATGGTTATGAAAAAAATCGGAAAGGAAGCATATCCATGACAATCATCCAAAACATCAAGGATCTGGCGGACTTCAATTACGTGGTGTCCATGGGCCTGTTAACCTCAAACTCTTTCACCGGAGAATTTCTGAACAGCTTTAAATACAGCATCTGGAATACCGGTGCGCCCATGAGGCAGTTCAATGTGTTCTTCGTCAAGGAGAAAACCTCTAAACCCGAAAAGCTGCTTCAGAAAGCCGAGGAATTCTTCGGGGCTCGGAAGCTCCCCTTTCTGCTTTCCTTCAGGGAGGAGCTTGAAAAAGACTTTTTATCACCATTGGAGGATAAAGGGTATAAGGAGGTCCGGTCTTCAACCGTTATGACCCTCATGACTTTGCCGGAAACCAACCCCTACGGGCAGGATTTAAGCATCCGAAGGGTTGTTGATGCCCAGGGGTTGGCCGATTTTCAGAAGGTGGTTGAAAAAAGTTATGGCCTCGGCGAAGGCGTCGGGCCCTTTGTGATTACCGAGGCGGTTTTAAACCTGCCGGATGTGGAGCTGTTTACGGGATATGCCGGGGACCGGCCGGCCTGCACCTCCATGCTGTTTAAAACCGGACAAGCCGCAGGTGTATACTGGGTAGCGACCCTGGAAGAATTCAGGAACCGGGGTTTCGGACGGGCCATCACGGCCCAACCCCTGGTGGCCGGAAAACAGAAAGGCTGCACCTTTGCCTGCCTTCAGGCTTCGGACATGGGAAAACCCGTGTATGAGAAGATGGGATTTGACAACCCCTACAATTACAGGTGCTTTGGATTGGCCGATTGATTCTTTCGGCTCTTGCAGATCACAAAAGGAGAACCACCATGGATTACAAACAGATGACAGCCCCCTGCGGCATCGACTGCTTCAACTGCGCGGTGTACCACGCCGGAGAAAATGAAAAACTAAGAAACAGGGTGGCGGGAAACCTGGGGGTGGCCCCGGAGAAAGCGGTTTGCAAAGGCTGCCGGAATGAAAACGGCACCGTGGCCTGCCTGAACATGACCGAACCCTGCCAGGTCTACCAATGCATTCAAAAGAAGAATCTTCAGTTTTGCTTTGAATGCTCTGATTTTCCCTGCGATCATCTTCATCCCTATGCGGATCAGGCTTCTAACCGGCCCCACAACACCAAGGTTTTCAACTCATGCCTGATCAAAAAGATGGGATTGCATTCCTGGGCCGAGACCAAGGCCAAAAAGGTGCGAGACACCTATTTCAAGGCAGGGTTCAAGCTTTGAGAAGAAAGACGGGACAGCTCGCACAAAGACACGGAGACACAAAGAAATACATGAAGCGTCACTTTTTCCTGATCATGGAACAACCGACCAGGTAAATACATCAGGCCTTGGGCCGTAAATAATTTAAAGCTTTTTCATCTTATTTAGCCCTTCTTTGTGGCTTTGTGTCTTCGTGCGAGATTCCTATGGTTTTAACCGGATGGTTTCAGAAAATCCCGCAGCATTCCTGCAAACATCCGGGCAGGCAACGAATGAATGCCGGATTTCGGGTAGATGACCCCCAGGGTCCGGCAATCGGATTTTTTAAACAGGTCCAGGGCTTTAAGGGTGCCCTCCTCGATTTCCCTTTGCACCGAAATCAGGGGAACGATGGATAGACCAAATCCCAGCTGAACCAACCTTTTGATGACTTCGATGCTCCCCAACTCCATGGTGATTTTAGGGTTGAACCCGGCCCGGGCCAGCCGCTGATCAATATAGGTCCGGGTGTTCGAACCCCGGTCCAGCAACAACAGGGGACAGGCTTCCAGGTCTTTAAACCCGATTTTCTTTCGCCCGGCCAGCGCATGGGTGAAGGAGCAGATGACCACGTCCTCCCGGAGCATCAGGGGTTCTGCGACCAATTTGGGATGATCCACAGGAAGGGTGACTATGCCCAAATCCGCTTCCCGGGAAAGTACCTGTTCCGCAGAAACCGGCGAAGGTTTGCAGTGTATGCGCACATCCACACCGGGATATTGATCCCGAAAGGCCTTCAGCACCTCCGGTAAAAGATAGTAGGCGGTGGTATCGCTGGTACTCAGGGTGAGCTTGCCTTCCTTCAAGTCTTTCAGGGCATCAATGCGAAGCTTCCCCTGCTCCAACGTCTCGAACACGTCATGGACATGCACCAGAAAAATTTGTCCCGCCTGGGTCAGGCTGCTCTTCCGCCCTTCCCGGGTGAATAGCGATTGGCCCAGCTCTGTTTCAAGGGAGCGGATGGCCTGGCTGATGGCCGGCTGGGTCCGGAACAGCTTTTCAGCGGCCCGGGAGAAGCTTTCGGTTTCGGCCAATGCCTTGAAAGCGGCGAGTTGTTCCATACTGATGATCATAATATATTCTTATCAATTATATAAAAATTATTAATTTGATTTATACTTTAAACATATTTATTCTGCGATTGCAATTGATAAAGCAGTAATGAGTGACGAGTAATGAGGAATGAGTGAAAAGAAATGGCAAAAAAAAAGGGCTTTTAATGCGTAAACACAGAATTTAAATTTTTTAGCCCTTCTTTGTGGCTTTGTGTCTTCGTGCGAGAACAGAAAAGGAGCGTCATGTACCCCAAAGGAATATTGTTTGACCTGGACGACACCATTATCTCCTACTCTCCTGTGGCAGAGCCCTTGTGGCGAAAACTGTGCCGGGAATTCACCTTCCGTCACGATTCCTGCGATGCGGAGGTTTTGTATGAAACCCTCATGGAAATCAGCAACGGGTACTGGTCGGATGCGGAGCGCCATAGAATGGGACGCCTCAATCTGGAAGCTGCCCGACGGGAAGTGATGGATCTGGTTTCCGCCCGGCTTGGCCTGGACCCTGCTGAGGCCAGGAGCATGGCGGATGCCTTTTCCGTTCAGAGGGAAGAAGCGGTTCATATTTTTGATAAAGCCAGGGAAACCCTGGAACACTTGAATCAGAGGGGCGTTAAGCTGGCCATGATGACCAACGGCCACTCCAGCAAGCAGAGGGCCAAAATCAACCGGTTCGGTCTGGAAAAGTACTTCAGCGCCATCCTGGTGGAAGGGGAGATGGGATTCGGAAAACCCGACCCTGCCGTCTATCACCGGGCACTGAAGGCGTTGGCCTTAAGCCCCGAGGAGGTGTGGGCCGTGGGAGACAACCTGGAATGGGATGTGGCCGGCCCCCAGAAACTGGGCATTTTCGGGATCTGGAATGATTTTGCAAACACCGGCCTGCCGGAGGATTCGGATATCATTCCGGACCGGATTATAAATACGATTTATGACCTGGTCCTTGATTGAAGGTTAATCTCTTTTCAGGAGGAAACACGTGACCGATAGAATTACACAACTGACAGATTTTCTGCTTCAATTTGATGCGCTGAAATCTGTAAATCGCAGAACCTATATCAACAGGGGTGAGCGAGTCGAGAACTCGGCTGAACATTCATGGCACCTGGCCATAGCCTGCTGGGCTTTTGCAGAACAGTTTCATGGCGACTTCGATATCCTGAAACTCATCAAACTTGCCATGGTTCATGACCTCGGTGAGATGGAAGTCGGGGATACATTTCTTTACAGCACAAACCGGAATGATGCCCACGTGGAAGAGCGCAAGTGTGTAGAGAAGCTGGCTTCCCATTCAGGCAACCCGATCGGAAACCTGACTGCGCTCTGGGAAGAGCAAGAGGCCGGTGAGACCAAGGAAGCAAAACTGCTCAAAGTTATCGATCGGCTCTTGCCATTTCTCCACAACATGTCCAGTGAAGGCCTTGCGTGGCGGGATCATGGAATACACAAGAGCCAAGTGTTGAACATGCACCGGTTTATAGAGCACGAAAATCCGGAAATATACCAATGGTTCATTACAAAGGTTGAGTATGCTGTGCATCAGGGGTGGCTGAAGTCTTCTTAACCCTTGAAATAACAAAACACTATTCAATGAAAGATTTCGAACCCGAAAGGAGAACCCATGACTTATCCAGGCGCACACATCCCCCCGGCAAAAAATGGTTCCTATCCCCTTCGCAGAGGCAATACCGTAAGGCCTCTGATTGATGGCGCACCCGCTTTTCGAAGAATCTGTGAGGCTGTGGAAAAAGCCCGGCATTCCGTGTGGGTGACGGTGGCTTTTATGGGAATGGATTTTCAAATGCCGGATGGTCACGGAAATCTGTTTGATGTTTTGGACCGGGCAAAAAAACGAGGGCTGGATGTCCGGGCGATTTTCTGGAGATCTTCGGACTGGGACCCCGAAAGCCATTTTCATGGATCTGCAGAGCACCGCAAGCTGCTATCCGAAAGGGGCAGTACTTTTTTGGCCCGGTGGGACCGGCTGGTGAAAAACTGGTGTCATCACCAGAAAAGCTGGTTGATGGATGCAGGCAAGGACACCGAGGTCGCCTTTGTGGGGGGAATCAATCTGGAAAACAATGTTGTGGTTGAGCCCGGTCATGCCATGCATGAAAACGGCAGCACCCATGATGTTTATGTGGAGGTTCGGGGTCCTTCGGTAACGGATGTCAACCACAATTTTGTCCAGCGATGGAACGAAGCCAGTGAAAAGGATCTTCCGGATGGATCATGGCCTTCTAAGGATATGCTTTCCGATCTTCCTTTTCCTGAATCTTTGACGGCCCCCACCGGAAGCACTCCTGTTCAGATCACCCGGACCGTCCGGCGTGAAACCTATAACGATACAAACCCTGCGGTCGGGGCTGAGCCATTTCCCATCGCCAAGGGCGAACAGAGCATTTTTGAACAATATCTTCTGGCCATGGATTCCGCAAAAGAAACCCTTTATATCGAGGATCAGGCCATTGGATCCATGTTGATCCTGGAGAAAATGGAAAAAGCCCTGGAAAGGGGGGTGGAGGTGATCTATGTGCTTCCGGGAAAGGCCAACTTTATTATGGTCAACGCTTCCAAAGATCCCCGGTCCAAACCCTTTTTCGACAGGCTCCAGGGTCTTGGGCGTTTCCCCAATTTCACCATGGCGGCCCTTGCGGCCAACCGGGGGCCGGGGAAATACGCCGAGATTTACGTACATGCCAAAATCGCCATCGTGGATGGGGTGTGGGCCACCATCGGCTCCTGCAATGTGGGGGACCGGTCGTTTTACTCCGACACGGAAATGAACGCTTCTTTCTGGGATAAAAAGACGACCCGGGATTTTCGAAATGATTTGTTTAAAGAGCATCTGGGGGTGGATATCTCCAACCTGGCGGATATTGAGGCCTTCAAGCTGTTTAAGGAAACGGCATTAAAAAATACCTTCAGACGGGTTCGTGGAGAGAAATTACAGGGCTTGGCTTTTCAACTGGACCCGGCCCATTACCCGGCCGAGGATCCTTGGCTGCCGCCTTTGGATGCATCATGAAAAGAAACATTCCATAATGAACGAAACAGGACCATTGGGGCAGATATGGAGGTTTTCCCCTACCGGGAGAATCCAAACAGGCGAAATTGAAAACAAGCTGTCGTTTTCGAGGCCATAAAAAGATTGACCTTTCGGTACGGATTCCTTACCCTAAAGGAAGAAATGCAAAATAAGTAAGGAGATGACTCCATGGCATTAGCAACAATGACAAATAAAGGGCAAATCACCATTCCAAAGGCCGTGAGGGATTCCCTGGGACTTCATACCGGGGATAAAATTGAATTCATTTTGAAAGATGACGGGGAAGCCCTCGTAAGGCCGGTGACCAAGAAAGTGGACGATGTTTTTGGAATTCTTCACAAAAAGAGGAAAGCCGTATCCATTGAAGAAATGGATCAGGCCATCCGGCAGAAAATGAAGGAAAAATTCAAATGAAAGCCTTGGACACCAATATCCTCGTTCGATTTCTGGTCAATGATGATGAAAAACAAGCCGGGGCGGTATACAAGAAATTTAAACAAGCGGAAGCTGAAAAAGAACTTTTGTTTGTGCCGATCCTTGTTGTGCTTGAAACCCTATGGGTTCTTGAATCGGTGTATGAGATCCCCCGCAATGAAATTCTCGATGCCCTGGATACACTTTTAGCCTTGCCCGCGTTAAAGTTTGAGCTGCAACCGACCCTCCGGAATTTTGTGAATTCTTCCAAGGGAAACCTTTTGGATCTTTCCGACATGCTGATTGCATTTTCTGCCAAAGCCTCGGGATGTGAAAGTATTATCACTTTTGATAAAAAGGCCGCTAAATCTGAGTGGTTTGAGCTCCTGGAATGAGAAATCCGAAAGCCGGTATTTTCCTCTCCACCCGTAAGGGCAGACCTGTGCACCTGCGGCCTGGGGTCTGACCAAACTATCAGATTGTTTTTTCAATAAAATCATTCCTGGCAACCCCATTTTTTGGCTTAACACCTCCATTTCCCTGGAATATAGAATGCCCCCTATACCCAGCATAAGGCCGGGGTTGTCGTTTTAAGATGAAGTAACCGAATCAGGAGAAACGCTTGGCGTCCCCGTGTACCCCCCCTAATCGCTATCCGGAACGGCAAAACAAAACGGCGGATAAAGGTTAAGTATTTCCTTGATCCGCCGTCATTCGTGCTTTTAATAGGTTATTGAATTAATTATTGTAGTCCCCAACCGGCAACGGCCCTCATAGTCACGCCATATTCTGCTTTTAAATAATTCATGGCGTACGGTCAATCTTAATCACTGACCAAGGTTTGATAACCATATAAAGGGCACCCCGATCTCTCATCAAAATCTAATAAAAAGCTTCCGGCTCACCAAGGTCTCCTGACCAAGGTGATGCTCCTATTCCATTAGTACTAAAAGTTCCTTGCACATGCATTATCGATGTCGATTCCTTTTCTGAAACCGTCCCAGTGAAGTCTTGAGTGAGCTTTAACTTGGGAAGAGGTCGTGTGAATTTTAGTGTTATTCCATCAAAGGAGACACCTTCCAGCTGCTCATCCCCAATGTTTAAATTTAAAATTCCCTGAATTTTACCTGACCCATTTTTCAGAATCAAAGTTCCTTTGTAGCCATTAGTATTAACCGTCCATTTTCCCATTATCTTTGACAACCCATCATTGCTTGATCCCTTTTTTGCGATCTCTGTCATATCTGCAAACCATTTATAAACTCCACCCTGAGAAGTAAATGGACCTTCAAAGTGTAATTTATCAGAGGCGCCTGATATCTCTCCCGTAAACACCTGAGTAATGGTTCCAATAACCCGTGTAAAAGTTATTTTTTTACCCTCGACACGAACATCTTTCATTTTTTCCGGCTTTCCCAAGTTCAGGACACACTCTAAGCGATTTTCCGTTCCAGAAAATATCAAACTCCCTTTATGTCCATTTGCATTTATGAAATATTTTCCTGCAATTTGCACAGAATTAACGTCTGAAGCTACTGATGATTTACCGCTTCCAGATAGATTTGATTGCAACTCAAAGTTATACAATCGATACGGGTCTGTTGGTGCGGTTGTAACAATAACATTATCTACATCAACAGGAGATGCAAACGTAAACTCAATCCACGTGGCTGATCCAGAAGCTTTCAGCGCTGAGGCCCAACCACGAGGACCATTTACCAAATAGCTATATTTTCTAACTCCATCAATGGTCTGCTCAGGACTATAGCCGCCTGGATAAACAGATTCAGCCGCCACGGATATTGGAAGCAGCTTCCTTCCTATGTGATAAAATTCAACTTCTCCAATTCGAGCAGTATCTTGTCTTCCTTTGGCCGTAAGACCGCTTGCTTGAGTTATAAGAATACGAATTCTATTCGCTGATTTAATATCAACATTCGAAAGTGTAATTATTTCAGCAGCATTAGCTGAAATTACTTTATTTGTTTGATACGCTGCTTGCAAAGAAGGCTCTTTCTGAAAAACTGGTTCAATGCGCTTTTTTTCTGCTGCTTTTAATTGCGCTGCCTCAAATTCTTTCTTCTTTTCTAAAGCCAGACGATAAACCTCCTCGGCATTGGCAGGTGTTTTATCTGTATTAAAATTCCAAAGATTGTTGGCCAAAACAGAACCTTCCTTGTAATCTTTTATAGAACCTTCAAAGTCATTGGAATCTAATTTTTCTTTTGCCGTGTTAAAAAGCTGCCGCGCTTTTTCTTTTTTCCCCTCTTGTTCTTTACAATACCACTCTTGATCAGCAAGAGTCTTTAATTCACTAGGCAACAGCTTCAAAGTTTTACGCGCTACTTCAATGCTTTCAAGCGCTTCTTTGTAATCCTTACTTTTAGATTTTTCATTCACATCACCAAGAGCGGCATTAACCTTAGCCATATGAGCTTGCCATTTTTCGCCGAGTGTCCTATCCATCTTTTGAACTGGCGGATAATAAGAAGCTTTGTTTTGCAATGGGATCAATTTCTCTTGTGCTTGTTGGAACTCAGAACTCTCGATCAATTGCTCAACTGTCTTTAAGCCGTTATCAATTATTTCTTTCTCTTTTTTTACCTGATCAATATGGTCTTTAATTTCTTTATTCTCAGGATCTGTCTTAAGAGCTTCTTCTCCCTTAGCAATAGCTTCATCAAACTTACCTTTTTTTGCATCGCTTTGGATTTCAATAATAACTTTTTTTGCCTGCTCAGCTTTCTTTATTTTATCAGCCACTTGAGCTTTCTCTTCTTTTTCTTTTGCCTCTTTCGCCGCTGCCGCTTCTTTCTCTTTTTTAACACCAGGATCAGGTATTATTTCGATCACTGATACCGACACTTCCGCTTTCCCAAGACTTCTCTTATTATTATCCGTAGCCTTTACCTTCGCGTTAATAGACCCTGCTTCGCTGCGCGATACCGTCGGGGTCTGAGAAATAGGATTACTTATGGTCGTACCTTCATTTACAGTCCATTCCCATCTCACAGGATCAGGCACATTGCTGCCTTGAACTTCCGCTTTTAAAGTGATCAGCTCGCCGGTACCACGCTGACTTTTTGTTAATGTTATTAACCCGCCTTTTTTGGGATCCCATGTCTGAGGCAGATTTGGAGGCTGGACCATCCATGCATTCACACTAAAAGATACACCAGTATAACTGCTCTCAATTTCACCAATGTCATCACCCAGAGTTGGAACTCTGGCTAAAACTTTCAATTTAACAGGATTAAGATCATTTACTGTAAATTCAATTTTTCTTCCGTTAGCGTCTAATTGCATTCTGTTCGAAGTCGCTGGATCAAGCCATCGGTAATCTATCAGTTTTGCTTCAACAGCAGGTGTAGCATTGATGGTAGCACGCACCGTTTGACCAATAAGAGCCACACCATTTTCAGGCTCAAAACTAATGCTGAATGACGGCGGTTTAACCACAACAGTCTCTTGCTCGGATTCACCTACTGTCTGATAAGCACCATCGATAAATTTGTGCAGTTCACACCAGACTTTTATTTCACCCATACGATCGTAAGTGATTTTTGTCATACCATCTGTCGACGTCGGAGGATCAAATGTAACGCCCGGTTCTGCCTGCCAGACCACTCGATCTTCATTTTTCACTTTATCCTTAGGAGCCTTACCGCGAGCAAATTCACTAGATGGATCAGAAATGCGCTCACTATCCGCCCTTGAAGCATTCTCAGGATAAAACCTGTCATCAGGAATTTTTTCAGCCTTGGGAGTAATTGTCCCCGAATTCTTATAATCAACACAAAAAGGACCATCAGGGCAATCATCACCACCTCCACCTAACTTTTCAGGTTTAGTCTCGGTCTTTTGAACTGTCAATCCCATACCCCATGCACTAAGAAGAGTGACCTCGCCATAATAGACATCGCCCTTAAGACCCTTCATATTAACCTTACCTGGACCTACTCTAACAATAAAGCTATCACTACCAGTATTCCCCTCGCTATCCATAATATTAACATTCACGGTCCAATCACCCATTGAAGAAGGTTTAAAACTCGCGGAGCTGCCTGAACCACTGGCAGTTGACCAAGTAAAATTATAGGGGGGCATGCCACCGCTCACCGATGCTGTCAAATTAGCTAACATCCCAACTTCGATCACTGCCGTTGGTCCATTTATTTTGACACTAAGAGCCTCGACTTCTTCAATTTCCTCGTCTACAATTTTCTCATCTAAACATGCGCTGTAATACTCAATTATATTCACGACCGGATCAGGATACGGCCTTGGCAATTGATATTTCTTAACCAAGGCATCCACTTCTTTGAACCATTGGGCATGTTCGTATGATCTTGAGACCAACTTCTCTACGAGCGCCGGCAATTCTTTTAATGCAGCACTTAAGCGCTCAACTTCTTTAGAATGATCCTCTTTTAATGTGCCGGCACAATCATCATAATATTCATTTGCCTGCCCCACGCATTGGTCCTTACAATTACGGCATTCCTTATTACATTTTTCCTGAACTTTATTTCTTTGCAACTGCATCCCTTTATCAAATTCACTCCATTGACTGTCATTAAGACCTTGAAGGCTCGTCAGATATTCCTTATATTTCAGTAACCACTCCTGACGTTCCTTTTTTAACTCTTGAAGTGCTTTATTAATAGCAGCCGTACGTTCCAATTGTTTGCCTTTATCGGTTTCCTCACTATTGTTTTCTTTTTGCAGTAACGCAACTAATCCTTCCCAATCACGAGCAGCTTTTAACCTTGCGATGGTAGCTGCCAGATCTTCGCTATCATCATCCACATCCAGTTGTTCCTTAGCTGTAACGGTATGGTACAGTGTCGTAATCTCTTTATCATCCAGAAAAATAACAACTTGGGCTTTGTATTCACCAACATCGGAAACATTAAACAGGCAGACATCCCCCGGACCAAAATCCTGTCCGTTCACGGACCATGCGCCATAAGTTTTTCGTTCGACTTCACGGGCCGTATTATTTTCAGGTGTTATGACGACTTTAAGAGAAACCGGTTGATTCACCTCAACTTGGGTAGGGCCTTCGATTCGAAATTTGAATTTCGGCTCTTCGGGAGGTGCAACAACCTTCAATTTATGCACGGCATTAGCCAAAATTTCTTTTGTTCCTTTAATGTCTCCCAAGGCTTTTGCAGTAAATAACTTTGTTCCGATCGGCTTCTCCGACTTAAATTTGTAAGTCCTCCCCGTCGCTATCTTTTTTTCCAAATAAAACCACGCGATCTCAGACTTTTCTGCAAACTCAGTATCTGCCTTGTGCATTGCTTTTACATTCACACTTAACTCAACGTCCTTTCCTTCTTCCACTTCCGCTGGACCTTTGACAGTCATTATGACTCTTCCGTCAGCCGTTGTAGAGGGAACAGCTGCAGTCACCCAACCTTCTGCATGTCCAGCGATCGTCCTTTCCATTTCATCCTTATAAGTTGAAATTGGGTCGCCTTCTTTAATGGTTTCTTTCCATTTAACCCAATTCATAGGGTTTAGAGGAACATTGGCATCCCACTCTCCAGTTCGCCAGTCTCGACTGACATAAGGTTCAAAATTATAAGATCCGACACTAGAATCACCACCATCAGTGATAGCGCTAATCACGTCGACTTGCCAGGTTATATCAGCCGTTACTGCATAAGCGCCTTCCTTCTTAACAGTGAATTCTGCCTTGGCAAGAGAAGGATAGATCTTGATGATATCCGTGGTTTCTTTAGGAATAGTAATTCCCTTTGGCGGGTTCCAGTTTATTGTCTGAACGATCCGAAGAGCGGTCAATTTGTGTATTCCCCCCAGAGCCTTTAATTCAGTTTCAAGCATAGATAGCGTTGTGTTTACTTGTTCAAGAGCTTTTGGTTCCGGACGGATCTCCATGGTGACAGTCATTTGATCACCTTCTTTCGCGAGATCCACTTCAGGCGGAGAAAAAAGAATATCGATCGGCATGCTGGACAATTCTTTCTCGAATTGTGACAGGAGCACAATGTAGTTCATGACCATTGAAGTTCTATGTTTACGCCAAAGACTAACGATATTTTCAGTACATTTATCAGATAAGGCTTTTTTCTTTCCTTCATTGATCTTAGTTGTGCCGTCCTGAGTTGTTGCTAAATTAGTAATATGTGTCTCGAGAATATTGCGGAGCCTTTTTTCTTCCGCAACCTGACGGGCGAGGCGTTCAACAGAGATCTCCGACTTGTCCCCTACCCCTGATGCGCTTTCCCATCCTTTGACCGAGATAATGTTGACCAAGAGGTCCTCGCAGTCTTGGGAAGCAACGGCCATTTCAAATCCTGCGGCTTTCGTGGCATCAATGATCGTGTTCGTAAGAGAAGCCATGAGCGCTGGACTTACGCCACTAAATGCCCCTAGAAGTGCTTCAAACGCCTTTCGTGAAGCTCCATCAAGATCTCCCTCTCCTGCCAGCTGCGAAGCCTCAAGTGTATCCCAATAAATAAAAATGGCTTCAAGTGCTTTATCAATAGGAATGACATCATTTACTGACGTGAGGACTTGTTTTAACTCTCCCCAAAGCGTCTTGCTTCCAGCAACTTCAGACAGCATACCCTTAAGGGCCATGCGTTGCTGAGCGTTGGTGGATTGGGATAATTCTCCCAAAAGATGCGCATCGGTACGTGCAGCACGCAAAGCATCGTCGAGTTGAGAACGCAAACCAGCATCGTTCTTGAGCGCGAGCTCAAGCTGTTCGTCGGTCATGCCGGAAAATCTGTCCGTAATTTCCTTTAAGGGACCTTCGCCTTCGAGGTTTGTCCAGCTGCGCGATTTTCCCATATTCCCATTCATGTCATCAAGAACGCTTCGCACCCTTACGGCATCTCCCTTTCTCATGGCATCATTTAATTCAGCCGAACCTTTTTTTATTGCCCCAATGGCTTCATCCAAGGTCGCCGCAGTACTATCGCCACGCATGGTTGACGCCAGATCACGTGCAGCCTCCGGGCCAAATCCTTGACGAATAGAATCGATCACATCCGCTTTCTGCTGGGGGGTCAAGGAGGATGAGTATTTCTTTATAGCTGTCTGGCATTCCGCCGCTTTTACAGGATTCGTATGGGCAACCGCTGCCAATACTTCCACGTGTTCCTGCAGTTGCTGCTGCATGATATCATTATTCATGGTGTACAACATTTCAGGGTTCATGCGGTTTGTGACCATGTCCCGGACTTTGGCCCGTGAGGGAAGACTGGAGGAAGCGATCAGATTATTTCCAATTTTTGCGTCGGGCGGCAGCAACTTTTTCAAATCATCTGTGGCAACACCGACACGCTCCATATATTTTCCCTGAATAGCTTTATTTTTGTATATTTCCGCCTTCAAATTCATAGCCTTTTCATAATCTTTTGAATCAATTGGAAAATCACTTAGCTTGGTTACGTTGTTTTCCTTCATGATCCTGGACAGTTCATTCCCGTTCTGCCGGATCATCACGTCGCGGTGATGTACCATGTCCTGCATTTCGTCCACATAATCAGCGGTGTCACTTAAATTTGGAGTCCTGGATCCCTCCATTCGGGAATAGGCTTCGTAACGGGCCGCGCCCTTTCTGGTATAAGCTGCGTTATTCGCTTCCGCCATTGCCAAAAAATCCTCTGGGCTTGCCAAAGAAGCGTCTCCCATAAAATCAATATCATTTTTTACTGTCCAATTCGTTCCTTTATCGAGCTCTCCTCCCATATCATTAAGCTTCTTGGTAAACTCCTCATTGTATTCTTTTTGCATAACCTTGACCTGGTCTGCATTGGTTGCTCCGGTAATGTAGTCAGAATCCGTGGCAGCTAAATAATCCTTACTTTTTGACTTTTGAACAGTGAATGAAACCCCGGCGTTATCGGCAGCTGTTTTCGCTATCCCCTGACTGATCTCAGCAAAATCTCGCTGGCAGGCCTGAAATGCCGAATTGTCTATCTTTCCTGCCATAGATAGCAAATTGACCTCATAGTTTCGAGCAAGAAGCATAACTCGCTGAGGCCCGGTGGCGGTCCCCGCATTAAAAGCCTTAGCTGCATCTATCAGCTGCTCATTCCAGGCCATGCTTAATTGGGCATTAAAGATCAGCGCAAGAAAAATAACCAGTTGAAATATGCGTTTGATGGATCGTGGAAACTGATCGGGCCTTGAAAATATTTTCATGACTATTTTTCCTCTGTTGAGATTTATCTCTCGTTGATCATATTAAAATTCGTTTCTTTTAACGGATATGACCCTATCTAAATACGGTTGATTTCTTACTGAAAACGCGTGATGATCTCTTTGACATCTTGTTCTTTACCTTTTGGGATAGCATCCCCTGGCCCTCACCATCCCAACCAAATATCGCATCTGCAACCTTACTTAAACCCTCGGGCACGTATCTGGTGCTTTGCTTTCTAAAGAAAAAGCAATTTTGTTGTATTAAATTAAGTTTTCCCCGGGTTAAGATAGAACGAACAGGCTTTCAAAATAGTAAAATACATTTCGAACTTTTTATCCGTCATTCATTATTTAAGCAAAGGGCACATACACCGGTGACATTTATCATCTTCAATTTTATTCAGACTGGCACAGGCATTACAGAAAACTATGGAATCCTTTGACTTGTCGTATTTTTCATAAGTACGGATGCTGCCGTGATAGCGTACCCTGTCACCAATCTCATAGTAGTTATAAACCGTGTCATCATCCTCGGCAGTGATTTCATGAGTTTGGCCATAATCCGAGTTTATGATGACCTTGTAAAGCAAATACTCCCGCATATGATAATCCGGATCCGAGGCCTTACGGCGCTTGGTCTTTTTTTCCACCTGTTTGTCGATAACCTTTCCATCCCATGTCTTTGCACCCTTCTTCGAACGATTTGTGAGCAACGCAATCATGATGAACATGCCGCCGATCCCCAACCCGATATACATGGCTTCAGGGTTGTCCATTTCCATGCTGAACTCCCCGTACAGATAGAAGCCCAGAATTGCCGCCGCAGCGATGATAAATGAAAAAATCAGTGCATATTTGTCGCTGTTGGCCCGATATTTTGCAAAAGCCGGGTCGTTAATCCTGTTTGAATACATTTATTTTTTCCCTTCCACAACCTTGAATAAAATACTGGCCACCTATTTATCGTTGGTGGTTTCGTTCATTCTAAATTCATATTTGCCGGTCTGATTGGGTGCCTGGAACTCCATCTCGCCCGATGCCCGTCCTTTGACGCTTTGAAAGCTGATATCGTGCTGGTCGTTCTGGGCTGATTAGCGCTGACAAATATTTTCGGGGATCAACCCAACCCAAGTATTGCGGGTCAGCAGGGAGAAGCTGTAAAATCCAGCTTTATTTTTTCACCGGTAACAAAGGTGGTCTTGGACAGCTTAAATGTATTGCCTTTCTTGGGAACGGCCACGCCAAATGGATGTTGCCTATTTAACTACCGGGTTAATAGTATCAAAATATACCCCCAATGCCATGCTTCTAATAAAGGCATTATCCTTTAATCCCCTTCCCCCGTGACGTGGGAAGGTCGGGATGGGGGTGAAAAATCTAAAGTTATTGACATTGATCTATTACTTGATAGGCATCATCCACCGGGCAACCTCTTTTGGGTTATAGCCTTTCAATAAATGAAATTCGACTTCGGACAGGTTGTTCGGAAACATGTAAACCTCTTCGAACTCACCCTGTGCCCCGGGTTCCAGATCATATTTCTTGGGGTTATTCAGTTTGACGCCCGTGGTGCGTTCATATCCGTTTCGCATACCGCTGACCGGATCATTCCACTGAAGATCGCTGTAAATACGTGCGGTCTCCTCTTCTTTGCCGATGTTTTTAACCCTGAACCGGAGGACTGCATATCCCTGGCCTGTTTTGGGACCGTTTATATATTCGATTGTTTTCTTAAGGCTCAGCAACGTGACTTCAAGATTACTGGATGTTGCCGACTGGCCGGGTTGGAGCAACGAAGTTCCTTCATCGGTTTTAGTTTGTCCTTCTGTTTTTGTTTTTCCCTCTGAAGAAGTTTCCTTGCATCCGATCATCCCCAAGGCAAAACTTAAAATCAGAACCAGAAACCATGATTTGTGCGCATGTGCTTTATTCATTGTGATTGTTCCCCTTTTTGTAAAGTTAATTTTCAACTTCCTGCCCATATGTCTATATCGGTAATAACCAACCTTTCGTTAAAAAAATGTTGATGAGAGGCTATTTAGTGTCCGTCCAGAGATGGAGGGATTGTGGTCAGGAGGGATTGCGGTCAAACCTTAATCAGTGATTTGATGTACTGATATTTACTTCTAAGTTCTTGATCAATAGATAATTTGGTACTAAATGATTTTACCCGACGACTTACTCCTGAATACGTCATGCCAAACTTTACCCCTATTTCCCGGTGGGATAGCCGACCGGTTTCCCATAGCAAGTATAATAGAATATCTCGATTTTCTTTTTCTCCGGGGCTGATTCTTCTGGCGATACGAGCGGCCTCAACGTCAAATCGTAAAATCTCCGAAACTTGTTTAAGGAACAAGTCCAGATTAAATTCCCTGAACAATTTGTTGTGCTGGGGAATTTCTTGCTTTGTTTCCTTTTCCAGAAAGCGCGTTTTGAGGCTTTTGATAAATTCCTCTCCACCAAAAATCAAACCGTATTTTACATCTTCCCAGATACTTCTATTTTCATCTGAATACTGTTGGACCTTCGTTCGATAGGCCTTATGACGATCCACTCCGGAACACTGGTTCAATATGGGTTCGAGCTTTAACCAGCCCGGAGGTTTTTTCTTATAGGCATAAAATGAATGGCTGCTCCATTTGTAATCCGCCATCCGATCGACAATGCCAGCTCGAACCGGGTTTCGATGGATATAGCAGGACAGGCGTAAAAGATAAGCATGATTTTCTACAATGATGCTTTTAAAACGCCCCTGGGAAAGATGGCCGTTGGTATGATGGCGA
>VMSV01000142.1 GCA_013791935.1 Desulfobacteraceae bacterium
AAATTCGGGGCAACCGGCAATTTGTGTTTGCTGTCTGTGGTCGCTTTAAATTTCCTTTTCTGCTTCGCTGAAACACCGGCCAGCTTCATCAGTGTCCCAGCTTTAAATCGACCGCATGAGCTGCCATGGGCTTCAATTTCTGCCGCAATTCTCCGCGCGCCATAGGTGCCTTATACTGGCCCCGAAAAGACCTTCTCTCTTGCGGAAGCTCGAGACAGTTATAGTCCTGCTGTTCTCCAACCGGCTCTTCAGGCCCAAGGAACTCCATTTCCAGTTTTTCCCTCCTTTACCCACCAGGGATATCCAGGTCAACAAAACCCAACGGGTGAAGGCCCTCATCCATATTTTTTGTTGAAGAAAATTTCATCCACCTGTATCAAGGGGTAAACTCGAATCAAAGCCTCAACCCATTCCCGGAGATAGATCATGACCACACGGAAACCTTTATCCCATTCTTTTTGCATTGCCCTGGTCCTGGTGATTTTTTTAGCCCTGCCTTCCATCGGTGAGGCCAGGAAAACACCCTACATTCCTGAAGTGCTTCAACCCTGGGTGGACTGGGTTCTGCACGGGGAAGAAGAACAGCTTGCCTGCGTTCCCCGGTACAATGATGCCGAAAATTATCTGTGCAGCTGGCCGTCGATCCTTGACCTTACCCTGAATGAGCAGGGGGGAACCTTCAGCCAATCCTGGCTGGTTCACTACGAAACACGGGTGGCCCTTCCGGGAACCACTGGCCAATGGCCCATGGATGTGGAAGTGGACGGGGTGCCCGGACCCATCGTGATTCAGGAAAATGAATCCCCGGCAATTCTTCTTTCCCCGGGGATCCATATCATCACCGGTCGTTTTGCCTGGAACACCCTTCCGGAGAGTCTTGCCGTGCCTCCGGAATCGGGGCTGGTCTTTCTTGCTGTGAACCGGGAAGTCATCCCATTCCCGAACCTGGATGCATCCGGCCGGTTATGGCTGAAAAAAGCACAGGTCGAGGAAAAGATTGAAAACCGTCTCAGAATCGAGAGCTTCAGGCGGATCGAGGATTCCATTCCGGCTGTGATATGGCTTCATTTCACCCTGGATGTTGCAGGGTCGGCCAGGCAAATTACCCTGGGCCCCTTGTATGCTCCGGAAACGTTAACCCCCCTGGCGTTGGAAAGCCCTCTGCCTGCCAAACTGGAGCAAGACGGGAGATTGATGGTACAGGTCCGGCCCGGTCGGTACAGCATGACCCTTAGGCTTCGCCATGCCGGGCCCTTGAAAGAGCTTTCCTATACCGGTCCTGCCGATGATTTCTGGCCTCGGGAAGAAATCTGGTCCTTTGATGCCCAGCCGGATTTGAGGATTGTGGAGATTGGGGGGCCTTCGCCTGTTGATCCGCTTCTAACCTCAATGCCGGAAGATTGGCGGAAATATCCGGCCTACAGAATTCTGGCCGGGGAATCCATGCGCTTTAAGGAATTGAAACGGGGAGATCCTCTGCCCGCACCGGACCAGCTCTCCCTGGACCGAACGCTCTGGCTGAGATTCGATGGGTCCGGGTATACGATTCAGGACCGGATCAGTGGACAGAAAAACAACCAATGGCGATTGGAAATCGAGCCGGCCATTGCTCCGGGCAGAGTGGCTGTGGATGGGGCGCCTCAACTGATCACCCGGAAAAAAGATTCGGGCAAGGCAGGGATTGAGCTTCGCAATGGCCAAGTCAATGTTGTGGCCGACAGTGTGCTTCAGGGAAAAATATCCACCCTTCCGGCCACGGGCTGGGACCATGATTTTCAACAGGTCAAAGGCCGTCTTCATCTGCCTCCCGGATGGAAACTGCTGAGTGCCTCCGGCATGGACCAGATCCCCGGAACCTGGCTGAAACGCTGGACCCTTCTGGATATATTCATCGTTCTGATTTTTACCATTGCCCTGGCCAAGCTCTTTTCAAAGCCTCTGGCAGGAATTGCCCTGGTGACCCTGATTCTCATCTATCACGAACCCGGAGCCCCTCGATTTGTGTGGATCGCTTTGCTTGCAGGGTTTGCCCTGATTCGATACCTGCCCCAAGGAAAGTTCAGGAAAGGGGTTCAAGTTTACCAGATTCTTGCGGTTTTATCGCTGATCATCATTGCCATTCCATATTCCATCCAGGCCGTGCGGGTGGGCCTTTTCCCCCAATTGGAAAACCCATGGGCTTCCATGACCGAGCATGCCTCAAAGCAAAAAACCGAGTTGGCCCAACCCCCGGTTCCATCCCCCATGGCGGCGCTGGAGGAGATGTCTGCCATGGATCAGATGGATCCGGAAATGGAATCCCGGATGGATGCCGGGCTGGACAAGGGTTTTTATGACCGGAAACGGCTCTTGTCAAAATCCATTGCGCCCTTACCGTCGCCTTCCTATTTCGGTCCCCGGGTGGCCCAATATGATCCCAAGGCCCTCACCCAGACCGGGCCCGGTCTGCCTGAATGGCTTCCTTTTGAAACCGTGAACTTCAGCTGGGCCGGACCTGTCACACGGGATCAGACCATCTCCTTTACGCTTATCGGCCCTATCATTAATCTGGTTCTGGCCTTTGTCCGGGTGTTTCTCATCATCATCCTGGCTCTGGGCATGTTCGGATTGGGATACAGGCGGGGAAAGGGTTTTACGTTCATGGATCTGAAAGCTCTTAAATTTTTTATCCTTATGGGGATTTTGCTCATTCATCCGGGACTGGTCCGGGCCGTTGACATTCCATCTCCTGAAATCCTGACGGAGTTGCAGGAAAGGCTTCTTGAAAAAAATCCATGCTTTCCTTCGTGTGCGGATATTGAAAGGGTTCAGGTGGTCATCACCCCGGATACACTTTCCATGGATCTTGAAATCAACGCGCAAAGGGATGCGGCCGTTCCGGTTCCGGGGCATGTGAAACACTGGCTGCCCCGGCAGGTCATGGTGGATGGTTTGCCTGCCATGGGGCTCTTCCGGGATGAAGATTCCCTGTGGATTGAGGTTCCGGCTGGAAAGCATGGCGTACGCCTATCCGGCCCGGTTCCCAAGCAGAACACCCTTCAGATTCCGTTTCCCTTAAAACCCCATGGGGTAAGTATTTCAGAAGAAGGATGGATCACTGAAGGGCTTCATTCGGACGGAACCTTCGACGATCAATTGCAGTTCAAGCGGATTGCGGAGAAGAACAGCGCCGAAACGGAGAGGATAGAAACCGGAATCCTTCCGCCGTTTGTCCTGATTGAACGGAATATTCTGTTGGGTCTGGAATGGAAAATGGAAACCACGGTGAAACGCTTAAGTCCTGTCGGATCAGCCATGATTTTGGATGTTCCCCTGATGAAAGGGGAATCGGTGACCACGGAAGGGGTGCGAGTGGCCGACGGCTTGGCCAAAATCACTTTGGGGGCACAAGAGATGCAGGTTTCCTGGGAATCCTTTCTGGAACCAATGGATGAGATTTTCCTGGAACACAGGCAAACCAATACCTGGACGGAAATCTGGAAGGTGGATGTTAGCCCCATCTTCCATTTGGAGTATGAGGGCCTTCCGGTGATTCTGCACAAAACCGGAACCCGGTGGTATCCCACCTGGCATCCCTGGCCGGGAGAGTCGGTTAAGCTGAAAATATCAAGACCTGCCGGCATTGAAGGCCGGACCTTGACCCTTGAAAAAAGCCATCTTGAGTTGCGTCCTGGCCGTAATACCACAGCCGCAAGTCTTTTCCTTTCCATAAACAGCAGTCAGGGCGGCCAGCATGATATTTTATTGCCGATAGATGCTGAACTGCAGTCCGTAAGCATCAATGGCGCCATTGCGCCCATTCGTCAGGAAAACCGGAAGGTTTCCCTTCCCATCACCCCCGGACACCAGGAGCTGGTGCTTAAATGGATCGAAGCTCGAGGCATGGCAATGAAGTATGATAGTTCCCGGGTGGATCTGGGTACGCCAAGTGTGAATGCCGGCGTGGATATTCATCTTCCCGGCAATCGCTGGCCCCTGTGGGTTGGGGGGGAGCCCTTGGCAGGTCCTGCCGTTCTTTTCTGGTCGGTCATCATTATCATTTTCATGGTGTCCCTGGGGTTTTCCAAAACCGGATGGACTCCCCTGAAATGGTATCACTGGTTTTGGCTGGGGATCGGCATGGCCATGAGCAACCTTGCTTCCGGCCTGATCTTGGCAGGCTGGCTCATTGCACTGGGCTTTAGAAAAAAAGGAGACCATCTGGAAGGGCAGAATTTCAACCTCATGCAGATCGGAATGGCCGGGCTTACCCTCATGGCCTTGGGTTTGCTGGTTTTAGCCATTTCCAATGGCCTGTTGGGTCATCCGGACATGAATATCATCGGCAACGGGTCCCATGGAAGTCTATTAAGATGGTACCAGGATGTGAGCGGCAAAATCCTTCCCGGAGCATGGGTTTTGTCCATCCCCATGGTATGCTACCGAATCGCCATGCTGGCCTGGGCCTTGTGGCTATCCTTCTGGCTTGTGGGGATTTTGAAATGGGGCTGGGAGCAATTTTCTTCCCCCAAAATCTGGGCCGGCAGATCGCCTGTGCCAAAAAACAACTCGAATCCCGAGGGCCCTGATTCTGAAACATCAACCCTGAAGGGTCTGCATCTTAACCAGGATGAAAACAAGGAATAGATGAATTTTATCCGTACCCAAGATAGAAGAATTATCACAGGATTGGTTTTGGTCCTGGTTCTTGGTTTTGCCCTGAAAGTCCAGGCCGAAGAAGTCCAACATCAAAAATATGTGGATGGTTTTCTTCAATGGATCATCCATCACAGCGATGAAAAAACAGGGCTGCCCCTAAGCCATGTGGGGGATGACCGTTTTAAAAATCGGATCAGCACCTATGATGCCTCGGTGGTGGTCCTTGCTTTCATCGCAGCAGGGCGCTTGGACCCGGCCAAAAGAATCGTGGATTTTTATCTGGAAACCCCGGCCATCTGGAGATTGGGGGGTGTCATTGAAAGCATCAACGCAAGACCCCCTTCCCCGGGGGAAGACTGGTCGGTGCGAACCGGCGCCAACCTCTGGTTCGGCATGGCCGCATTCCATCTTTACAAAAAAACAAACGAGGTCAGGTACCTGAACCTATCCAAAAAAATTGCAGGCCTTGCCCTGGGTCTGCAAAACCGGGAGAAGGGCAATGATAATTTCGGGGGAATCAGCATTGGGCCTCCCGGAGAACCCGATATCCCCACCGACCAGCGCTTTGGTTATGATCCGGGCAAGCCTTCTTTTAAAGACGTTTATCCCACGGAAGGAAACCTGGATGCCTATGCCTTGTTTCAAATGCTTTTTCTGGAAACCCGGGATAAGTGTTATGAGGATGCGGGCAAAGCGGTGCTGACCTGGTTGAAATTGAATGCCTACAACAAGACCTCCCATCACTTCAATCGGGGGTTTGAAGATCAAGCCATAGCCACGGACGTTCAGTCCTGGGGCGTTTCCGCTCTGGGGGCGGATACCCTGGAAATCTTTGAAGCCGGTGCGGCTGAAAAGATCATGGGGTTTGTGGAAGAAAACTGCGTTTCTGAAGTCCCTTACCAAAAGCCCGACGGGCAAAGGATCAGCATTACCGGGGCGGATTTCATCGACAGGAACCAGGCCAAGACCCTGAACCGGGAGCCCATGGTTTCCCCGGAATGGACCTTCCAGCTCATCAATGCGTATCTGAGGCTTCGGAATGATTTTGATAAAAGGGGGGAGCAAGAAAAAGCCCGGTCCTCCGAAAAGAGAAGAAAGGAGCTCCTGGAAAGTATGCTGGATATGGCGATCCCTGTTGAAGTGGGGCTTTCCTACCCCTACGCCAGTGAAGGGGATGCTGTCATCGGCCATGAATATTTTACACCAAAACCGGGCAATCTCAGCGTGATCGGCGTGGCTTACGGCATTCTGGCCCTTAAGGAGTACGATCCTTTAAACTCCGAGTCGCTTTTCAAAAAGCAATAGCCCCACAAAAAACAAGAGGCCGGGCTTTACTGCCCGACCCCTTTCCCCATCAATCCAACTTCCGTTCTGCTGCCTTTTCCTGTGAAGTGCAGCCTTGCGAAAGGATAAAATCATAGCTTGGCGCCAATGGCCTTTCCATAGTCCTGGCAGGCTTTTGCGCCTTCTGCGGTTTCAATGACAGCCTCCTTCAGGCTCAATGCGCCAAGATCCGTCATGTCCATTTTATACACATACTGCATGGTATCAAAGACCATGGGGGCCGATTCGCCGCTGTGTGTATAGGAACCGAAGGCTCCGCCGATTTTGCCCACAAGATTGAGCTTTTCCGCAGTAAACAGAAAGGTTTTCATTCCCGCGGTCATGTCCCGGTGATAGGTGGGGCATCCGAAAACATACCCGTCATAGCCTTCCATCTGCTTTTCGTCCTTGATGTCAGCAATTTTTTGAATGTCTGCCGTGATACCTGTAATCCTCAACCCTTCGGCAATGAAGTTGGCCATTTTTTCGGTCTTTCCGGTTCTGCTTGAATAACACACCAGTGCTTTTTTCATATCCTCTCCTCCATGTTTTTGTGATGGTTTAAGGTTATTTTTTTCGATTGGCCGGACAGGGTCCGGCATGAATGGTTGACCGTGATGCTTACTTCAATTCTTTTACAAATCCCGTGCCACTGGTTAAAATTCCATGAAAATACGCCTAAAAACCATAAAATCGGATGGTTATAAACTCAAAAGGGAGTTTGCGATGATTTCGAAACTGTCTCATTGGTGATAACCTGATACAGACCGTCTCAGGAGAAAATGGAATCATTGAACAGGGATCGAAGAAACAACCCCAAAGGCCGAGTTATTCGCTTTTTACGCTTAAAATGGAGCGGCAGGGGCTGTCTTTATCCGCACAATTTTGAACCATCATGACCAACTCGAAGATCGCCTCAAGCAACTCTTCCCTGGAAAGAGAATCAATGGGCTTGCCGTAGAATCCGATATCAGAATAAGCGACTTTTTTCATAATCGCTCCTATTAATATAGCCCAGGGAATATTTCAAGGTTTAAGTTGAGCCCGGCATGATTATTTCATGGTGTTTTAAAGGATAAAATGGTAGAAAATGGTCGCTAAGCACTTAAAATTACAGCCTTCACAATTCATTTCAAGGAAAGATCGAGGATGGGTATGAACGGATATCATGGTAGGATCGCCTGGATTGATCTCACTTCAAGGAAGATGGAACTCCGCTCCGTGGATGAAAAAGACAAATTGGACTTTGTGGGCGGAGCCTCCCTGGGTGCCGCCTACCTTGCTCGAATGACCACCGGGGGTACCCATCCCCTGGGGCCGGAAAACCCCTTGATTTTCATGGCAGGGCCATTCACCGCCACACGGGTGCCTGCCTCCTCCAGACATGCGGTCATCAGCCTTTCTCCCTTAACCGGCATTTACGGAGAAGGCAATTGCGGGGGAAATTTCGGATGGCAGTTAAAAAGGTCGGGTTTGGACGGACTCATTATCACCGGGGTGGCATCCGGGCCGGTAGCGATCGTCATTGACGGAAATAGGATTTTTTTCAGGGACAGCCCGGATCTCTGGGGCAAAGACACCTTTACGGTGGACGCCCGTTTGAAAAGCGAAATTGATGAAAACGCCGTAACTGCGGTGATCGGCCCCGGGGGAGAAAACCTTGTGAAATTTGCCTCCATCTCTCATGACGGGCGCCACACTCGGTCCATCGGGCGTTGCGGTCTGGGGGCAGTGATGGGATCCAAAAGATTGAAGGCCATCCTCGTCACTTCCCGGGGCACCCTGGATACACCGGTGGCCGATCCCTTCGGGTTGAAGGCCTCCCTGAAAATCGCCTTGAAAAACATTCAGGAACGCCTGGGGGTATTCGGCAAGATGGGGACTCCGGGCGGAGTGATCAATTACAACAGCCTGGGCAACCTGCCGGTGAACAACTGGCGGTCCGGCCAGCATACGGCCATTGCCGAAAAAACCACCGGAACCGCCATGAAGGATTCCATCTGGGTGAAACGTTCAGGCTGCAAATTTTGCCCCATCCATTGCGGACGACTGGTGGAAAACCCCCATGGACCCTTTGCCCTGGACGGGGTTCAGGAAGGCCCGGAGTATGAAACCCTTGCGGCCTTTGGCAGCCTTTGTCTCAATGACAATCTGGAGGCCATCGCCAAGGCGAATGAACTGTGCAACCGCCTTGGCCTGGACACCATCTCCACGGGTGGCGTGATCGCTTTTGCCATGGAATGCGTTGAAAAAGGGATTCTGTTCCCGAAGGATTTCGGGGGGATGAACCTTTCCTTCGGGAACGCTGAAGCCATGGTCGCCATGGTGGAGAAAATTGCCTTCAGGGACGGCGAAATTCCAAAGCTTTTGGGGGAAGGGGTCCGGGAAGCCAGCCGGGGGATAGGCCATGGCAGCCAGGAATATGCCCTGCATGTGAAAGGCCTGGAATTTCCCATGCATGACCCGAGGTTTTCCTGGGGGCATGCCCTGTCCTATTCCACCAGCAACCGGGGGGCCTGCCATTTGAGCAGTTTGTCCCATCCCTTTGAGATGTCGGCATTTTTACCGGAGCTGGGTTATAACAAGCCCTTTGCCGGTCGCACCGCAGAGGGCAAGGTCCAATGGACCATCCACCTTCAGCATCTTATGACGATTTTGGATTCCCTGAGTCTTTGCAAATTCACCATCCTGAACAATGCCGTAAGTCTTTCCACCATCAAAGACTGGTACTGCTTTGCGACAGGACAGGATATGACCGTTGAAGGCTTCATGGCCCAGGGGGAAAGGGCCTTTAACCTCAAACGCCTGATTAACAACCGGCGTGGAATCACCCGCAAGGACGATATTCTGCCCCCTCGCATGTGGACCCTGAAAAAAAAGGGGGAAGGGTTTGATTTTGATGTTCCCCCTTTATTCCCCATGCTGTCCGAATACTACGATCTTCGGGGCTGGACCGAGGAAGGCAGGCCGGGAAAGGAAACCCTGGCCAGGCTCGGCCTGAATGAATTCTTTCCTAAGCACGATCCGATCGCTCCAGTTTCAAGGTAACGAGATTGTAGGAATCCGGGCATTGCACCTCAATGGTATCCCCTTTCCACCAGGGGAGATTCCCCCCGAATTGGAAGGTGGAGAGGCTCGGGAAAATATCATGATAGAAATATCCGCATAGCCCGTTGGGGTCATGACAACTGATCTCAAAGCTTTCTCCAGGCTTATGCCCCGCACTGCATTTACCTTTCACGCCAGTCACCGTGGCCATCACTTTTTTACCGATTCCTGGATTGTTTGCCATGTTGATTCTCCTCCTTTATGTGATGTGAGTTGTCTTTTTTGTAGGACTGCTGACTTTCACCCAGATTACACAGCGACGAGGGCCACCGGCGAAGGTGCAGTCTGCAAAGGAAATTTCATCATACGCTTCTTGCGAAAAGGTATTTACCAGCACCCCAAGACTGTTGATCCGTATCGTAAACGGCTTCACGGAGAGGTGCCGCTCCATGTTCATCAACACTTCCGTTACATGGTTGAGATGATTTTCCGGTGAGTTCGGATGTCTTCCGATTTTATCGATTTTATCATCCATGTCCTGAATCAACTTCCTGGCTTCCTGCACGGTTTCATCCTTGTTTCCGTCCGAAGTCCCGTGGCGTTTTTCAAAGGACAATTCAAGCTCCAGAATACTCTGCTGCTTTTCCAACTCCTCCGTCAGAGCCTTAATCTCAGCTATTTCTTCCAATTCACGGGTAAATAATATCACAAGTGTTCGATGCCCAAGGGCATTTTTTGCTTCTTCCAGCTCAGAACGGATCACCATGATACGGGGGTCCTCAAAAGTTACCGATCGCTGAAGAACATCCTTTTGAACAACGTTGCCGATCATGGCCACTCCCGGAGCAGTCTTTTCCTTGACCCGGACCGACAGCAGCCCGTAAAAATCGGGTGACGGGTTCTGCGTCATTGCGTTTTGAAGGGGAGTACAGTTATTCATCCACTGGATAAAATCATCGGGCCCTATAAAAACGGCATTTAAAACCGGAGAAGTTTCCCATTGTTCCGGTTCCAGGGTTATGGGCCCGGGAATGAGGGAAGTCATGGTATCTATTTTTCTCAAAGCCTGACGAAGGGGTTCTATTAACCGTTTGCGGTATCCTGGAACCAGGGGGATTTTCGTTTTTGTTTCTGAAATGATCCGGTCGATCTCGTTCAGCAAGAGTTTCTCATCGTGGCGTTGTTCCCGGTATGCGATGATTTTTTCAGATAAACGATTTCCCCATTTTCTTATCATTTTTAAAAATTGGGTGTTCATCATTGCCCTCGTATTGTGGCTCAACGAAACCTATATTTTGGGGTTCAACCAGGATCGGCTTTCAGACCATGATATTCCCTGTATTAATGTGTTAAATGAGGTAAAGCTCGTTAAAATCTTTTCGGAGATTGTCTCTGAATTTTGGATCGGCGATTTCAATCAGGCGCTTTGCTCGCTCGGTTACGGTCTTTCCCCTCAACCGGGCAATGCCGTGTTCCGTCACCACAAAATCCACGTCATTTCTGGATGTGGTTACGGCTTGTCCCCTTTCCAGGGTGCAAACAATCCGGGAAGTTGTACCTTTGGTCGCGGTTGCAGGCAGGGCGATGACGCTTTTACCACCCGTCGAGAACCGGCATCCCCGAACAAAATCCACCTGTCCCCCCACGCCGCTGAACTGCCTTGGCCCCAATGTATCGGCCGCCACTTGGCCCAGTAGGTCCACTGAAATCGCCGAGTTTATGGAAACCATGTTGTTGTTCTGCCCTATGATCAGCGGGTTGTTGGTGTAATCCACGGGATGCATTTCCACCCGTTTGTTTTGATGGAGCCATGCATAGAACTTCCGTGTGCCCATGGCAAAAGTGATGATGATTTTTTCCGGGTGGATATTTTTTTTCTTCCCTGTGACCACTCCTGCTTCAACCAGGTTCATGACCCCGTCGGAAATCATTTCCGAGTGAATACCAAGGTCTTTTTTATCATGCAGAAAATTGAGCACGGCATCCGGGATCGCGCCAATACCCAATTGAAGGCAATCTCCGTCTGATATGAGTGTCGACACATGGGCTCCGATGGCTTTTTCAACGTCTCCAACAGATGGTGGCAAAAGTTGGGGAAGGTCTCTTTTGCTGTGGACAATAAGATCGATCAGGTCGTGATGAAGCTGAGATTTTCCGAAGGTTTTCGGCATGTTCGGTGTCACTTCCGCAATGACGTATTTTGCGGACAAAACCGCCTGAAGGGTATAATCCACAGACACTCCCAGGCTCGTATTCCCGTTTTCATCCGGTGGTGAAACCGTAACCAGGGCCACATCTACGGGAAGGCTTTCCCGGAACAGGGAGGGAATCTCATGAAAGAAGCAAGGTGTATAGTCGGCCTTTCCTGAGGCAATCGCCGCTCTTGTGGCAGGTCCTGCAAACAGGGAGTTGTGTCTGAAATAGGGGGTATTTTCAGGCAGGCAATAATCAGCCGTTCCCATGGGGATCATGTGAACGATCTCCACATCTTTGAGGGCAGATTTATTGTCCACCAGGGCCTCCAACAAAGTTTCAGGAGACCCGCAGGCATGCCCCACCACGACCCGGTCACCCGATTGTATTCGCTTGATGGCATCATGAGCCGAGGTTTGTTTTTGCGGGTATAATTTTTGCCATCCCATGAAAATCGCCTTTCATTAAAGCCAATTCCACTCCACTTAAATCGCATGTGCCTTCGGGGCAATCACTATTAAACCATACGCTGCTATTTTTCAAAATCAAAATCTTCATATTTATAAAAAGGTAATTCATTGGGTGGCATGAACTTGAATCCCTCCATATGATCCCAATTCAACCGGAGTTTTATTGGATAAAAAAATCCTAACTTGACATCCCGAGATTGATTTCCTATTCAATAGCGAATTTCCCCAATAATTCTCTTGGGCTTTTGGCCCGATGCCCGGAATGGACGCGACTTACCCCTATGGGATTAAAATCAAACACCCGCTCTGCTGTTATCTTTTTATGCCTTCTTTTTATGCAATGTTCCGCTCATGCCGCAGGTGTATTGGAACTGAACGGCAAACGAAATATTTATGAACTTCCCCTGTTCATGGATATTTTAGAAGATGAAAGCCAATCGTTATCTGTTTATGACGTAACTTCAGAAAAATGGTCGGATAAATTTGTACCCAATACCCATCGCTATCCCAATTTCAAATTCAGTCCTTCTGCTTTCTGGGCCCGGTTGCAGATCAAGAATTCCTCCAGGCAAATCGGCTGGATGATGGTTTTTTATAATTCCACCATGCAAGCCATCGATAACGTTGAGGTGTTCGTGCCTGGAGAGGCCGGTGCTTATCGTTCCATCCTAAAGGAAAAAGAAAGCATCCCCATGGGCCAAGGCCCCAACACGTCGATGTTTATTGTTTCCATACCGCCCGGGCATATCAAAACCGTTTATATTCGAATTCAGGATGAAGGATTGACTTTATTTCCATCCAATTTGTTCAATCAGAACTCCATTCAGTCCCTGAGCAAATACAGCATGATTTTAAATGTTATTTTGGGGATTATTATCTTTTTCTTTATTTACAATCTGATGCTGTTCACATCGTTAAGAGACAAGGTGTTTTTATATTACAGCGGGGTTCTGATCAGCGAGGTGTTTATTCTATTATTGCTGTGGATACCTGAAATTAAGCCGGAAATTACAGTCTGGTGGATGAATAGGATGCAAGGCGCTTTTTATTTAATTAACGGGATTCTCTGGCTTCTGGTCATCAGGGCCTTTTTTCAGAAGACCCAATTCAGCGGACGGGTCGATAAAATACTCCTGGTATTTTTCAGCACCATGCTCATTCTGGTCTTTTTATATTTCAAGCTTCCGTATCATATGGTTGCAAAAAGTGCTGCTTATGCTTTGGTCGTGCTTGCGGTCATGATGTTATCTTTATCTTTGCTCAGCTGGATGAAAGGTTTAACCGCGACACGCTTTTTCAGTATGGGGATGTTATTGTTGGCTCTTAGTTGGTGTGGTTTATATTGCAATCTTTTAGGATATATATCTTTAAGTTTTTTGAATTTCAATATGATCAGAGTGTTTCAATTGGTTGTTGTGCTGTTGTTCTTCTCTTTTGCCCTGTTGGATAATTATAAACTGGCGGAAAATAAGATGTGGCTGCACATGCAGCAGGCGGATCAATTAAAGGATGATTTTCTCGCCAATACGTCACACGAGCTGAGAACCCCTTTGCACGGAATCATTGGATTGAGTGAAGACCTTTTATCCAAGAGCCGGGAACAGATGAGACCGGAATGGAGTGAAAACATATCATTAATCATAAAATCCGGTCAGAGGCTTACCCGCTTGATCAATGATATTCTGGATTTTTCAAAAATTAAACGAAACGATCTCCATATTTCAACAAAGCCTACGGATTTTAGAAGTGTCTGCTCCGTGGCGGTAACCCTGTGTCGTTCCATGATTGGCCAGAAATCCATTAAGATAACCACGGAGTTTCCGGAATCCTTGCACTTGATCCTGGCAGATGAAGACCGGCTTCAACAGATCATGCTCAATCTTTTGGGCAATGCCATTAAGTTTACCCGTATGGGCGAAATCCATATCACCGCCGAAGAAAAAAAAGCAAATCTTAG